>CAZWKK010000076.1:0-8610 GCA_964634855.1 uncultured Anaerolinea sp. | reverse complement strand
GTTGAATAAGTGGAGGGGCAATGACAGATGAACTGAAAGAGAACTTGAATTATTTTCGCATTACCACCACAAGCGAATTACCAGATGGTGAACGGCTTTTTGTAGAAATCGGTGGGCAACCGATCGTGATATTTGCTCTGAATGGTCAATATTTTGCCACCAGCGACGAATGCAGTCACGATGGCGGGCCAATTGGGGATGGCAAGATCGAAGGGTTTGAGATCATCTGCCCTCGCCATGGGGCACGTTTTGACATTCGTACCGGCAAAGCAACCCGATTTCCGGCAGTAGAACCGATTGCTCAGTACCCCATAAGGGTAGTGGATAACTACATTGAAGTAGGATTTCCAGCTTAGTTCGATTGTTCTGATAACTGATAGATAACAACACTTCCCTGGTGATAAACTTCCGCCAGGGAATTTTGTTTGGCGTAAAAGTTGATCGTGGAATATTGGTACTGTAACTCATTGGAAGATGGATCTGTGAAGGGCGGATTATGTAAATAGATGTAGCCAACAGTCTGACCATTTGCTTTCAGCCATCTTGTGATGCAAGTTTCGTCTTGAAAATAGCAGTTTTGCACATTCTGGGCATGCTGTAAAACAGCAGCGAAGCTTTGATCAGATAGCCATTCGTGGCCTTGCGCTGTCGCTACGCTTTGACGACCGGTCAAGGCAGGAAACCATTCTGAGATCTGGTCTGTCAGCGGCGATTTACCGCTGATCACGAGAAATGTCGCGTTCTCAGGTGTGTTTTGCTTGATCCAAGCGAAGGCGGTGCGATCTTCCGTACTCAGAAGAGTGTTCGCGGAAAGCATTAGTGTGGTTGTATAGGCTGAATAGATCCACTGCCCAAATAGAACTAAAAAGAAAATGCCCATAACAGCCCCTTTGAGAGGGGTAGTGTTTTGGTCGCTGGTCTCTGCTACCGTTTTTCCATTCATCCAAGTGAAAATATTGAAGAAAGCAAAGGACGCCAAAATTGAGACGGCCGGGGTGAGGTAGAGGGTGGCACTGCGTGGTTCTGCAAGGAAATTTATGAGCACCCAGGCAGGAATGAAGTACTGCTTTTTCTGCAGATACCAGAAGAAGCCAATCAGGCTCAGGGCACCACTGATCTTTACCCCATACTCGCTGGTGAAGTCAAAGTGGAAGAGTCTGGAAAGCTGGGTGAGTTCATGAAAGCCAGTTTTCCCTGCAGACAAGAAAGGCGCAAGGCCGAATCTGGAAATCACCGTTCCCCACCACGGCGAGGTGAACAGAAGAATACCGGCAACTACAATCAAGGAGTTGAGAAAACCGTTTTTGTTCCGTCCAAAAAACAAAAAGAGCACAAAGGCGCCGACTGCTGTGTGTAGCGCTGATTCTGGGTGAGAGAGAATGACCAAAGAAGAGAACAACGCCACCCAGAGAATGTTGATCTTTTGCGGAGTTTTAAAAAGTTTGAGAATTAAGTAAAGGTCGATCAAAGAGAAGAAAAATGCCATTGCCCGGCTGATTCCGCCGCCCATAATGAGCCAATCGAAGCTGGCAGGCATGAATGAGAAGATCAAGAGGGCGAGGATCACCTGAAATTTATCAGAGATCAATTCTTTGGCGAGAAGGTAAAAGGCAAAGATCGAAAGGGTGGAAAACAATGCGGGGACTATGCGTAAAACATCAAGAACCTCAATTTTGAAAACAACGTTGAGTGTCCCTGCAAGGTAAAAGCCTAAAGGCGGGTAGGCGAAGGGGATATTCAAACTGTTGTAAGAGGTAAAAATCGGTAAGTGAAAATGGTTGGCAATGAGATCTTTGATCATCACATAGAACATGCCGCCATCATTAAGTGGAAAATTGCTTGATAGTACTGGAGAAAAACGAATATATCCACCAATTAAGATGGCTATCAGTAAAAATAGAAATACCGGATCCGCATTTTTGATTGACAACTTATTTTTAGTAGACATTTTCCCGACCCATATATCGTTCATTTTACACTTGAGAAAATTAAAATCGCCAGATTTCACTGGCGATTCTTCTTTTGATAAAGTGATTTCAGTCTTCAACAAGGCGTTCAATTTTCGCACCAAGAGCTCGAAGCTTCTCGTCCACGCGCTCATAGCCACGATCGATTTGTCCCACGTTGCGTATAACTGATTTTCCCTGGGCAGATAAGGAAGCTAAAACCAATGCCATGCCGGCACGGATATCGGGGCTTTCCATTTTTTCATTGTAGAGTTTTGTCGGACCCTGGACAATACAGCGATGCGGATCGCAAAGGACGATTTGAGCGCCCATTCCCACCAATTTATCCGTAAAGAACATTCGGGAGGGGTACATCCAATCATGAAAGAGTACTGTGCCTTTTGATTGGGTGGCCAAGACAATGGCAATGCTCATCAGATCGGTTGGAAAGGCCGGCCAGGTATTGACATTGACGGTAGGAATGGCTCCACCAAGGTCCATTTCGACACAAAGTTCCTGATCAGCCGGTACTAGAATATCGTTGCCCACCACGTCCCAGCGTACCCCCAGCCGGCCAAGGACCAGACGCACCATATCCAGATACTGAACACCAGCGTTTTTGATAGTGATCGAGCCGTGTGTAACAACCGCGGCACCAATAAAGCTGACGACTTCGAGGTAATCTGGCCCAATGGTGAATTCACCACCATGCAGTTTATCCACCCCTTCGATTTTGAGCGTATTAGAACCAATATGGCGGATCTTGGCGCCAAGAATGTTCAAGAATTGGCAAAGCTCCTGAATGTGCGGTTCAGAAGCGGCATTGCGGATGACAGATTCGCCCTTTGCCAACACGCAAGCCATGATGGCATTTTCTGTGGCGGTTACACTGGCTTCATCCAGCAAAATATCTGCGCCGCGCAAGCCTTTAGCTTTGAATTGAAAGGCGCGTTCATATTCAATTTCTGCACCTAATTTCTTGAGTGCCAACATGTGGGTATCTACGCGGCGACGGCCGATGACATCACCACCAGGAGGGGGCAATGTCAGTTCCCCGGCACGGGCAACCATAGGTCCTGCGAGTAAGATGGAAGCACGGATCTTACGACAGAGATCTGGGTCGAGGTCTGTGGGTCGGACGGTCTTGGCCTGGATTCGCCAGGTATTGGGGGAGAGTTCTTCTGCTTCAACGCCCAAACTCATAATGAGTTTGCGCATGTTGATGACATCTTGAATATCGGGAAGGTTATGCAGAATGATCGGTTCATCGGTGAGCAAACAGGCTGCAAGGAGAGGAAGGGCAGCGTTCTTATTACCTGAAGGGATCATCGTGCCTGAAAGTGGGACGCCCCCGTCAATAATAAACTTTTCCATGGTGTCCTCCGGTCAAATGTCGAGTAAAATCGGATTGGTTTTGCTAAAATGAATGATAAAGTTTATCCGAAATTGTGTCAATCTTGTAGACTATGCGAGAGAAGATGTACTCATTGTATTCTTATGATCCAGCCCCACAAAACCACAACCCTGTGATTCTCATTCATGGGCTCGGATCTGATTCAACTTCATGGCAATTTCAGATCGAACCACTCATTAATGCGGGATTTCGTCCAATCGCCATTGATGTGCCAGGCTTCGGCAAATCGCCCTATGAACATTTTCCCTGGACGATTCGTAAAGCCAGCCGAATAGTATTATGTGAATTAGTAGATAAAGTGGAAGAACCGATAATTTTGGTGGGATTATCCATGGGGGGAACAATCGTGCAAACCTTGTACAAGCAAAGACCAGAAAAGATAAGAAAAATGGTGCTGGTCAGCACATTTTCAAGATTACGACCTTCGCCAGGGAAGAATTTGCCATATCTGCTTCGCAGACTAGCCCAGGTGTCCACTGGGAACATTAGAAAACAGGCTAAAACGGTGGCAGACCGTCTATTTCCAGGGACAGAGCAAAAGTTCCTCCATGATTATCTAATGGATCAGATTGCCTCAGCTAATCCCAAGGTTTATCGTCAATGCATGGTTGCCCTTGGCCTGTTCAATAGCAGATCCTGGATGAAAAAGTGCCACATACCTGTACTTGTTATTAGCGGTGAAGCAGACTCAACCGTCACTTTGGACAACCAAGTCAGAATGGTGCAGGGAATACCCGGGAGTAAGCATATAATAATCAGTGGAGGTGGACACGCAGTCAGTGTGGATCACACCAGCCAATTCAATTCATCATTATTAAGTTTCATCCAACAATAATTGTTCCAAAATTCATTTTCATTCTCGCTTCGCGAAAGGATTATTTCATGGTCAAGATCGAACAGGTAGATACGAACAATGCAAGACAGGTGAATGAGTTTGTTCAGTTCCAGTACGATCTATACAAAGGGGTACCGCAATTTTGTCCGCCGTTCTTCAACGATATAAAACTAATGTTGAATCGTAAAAAACATCCATTTTTTGAGCATTCCGAGGCAGATTTCTTTGTAGCCAGAGACGAAACTGGAAAAATGTTAGGCCGTATCGCAGTGATGGAAAACAAGCCCTTCAATGAATACCATAAAACAAAAAAAGTGCAGTTCTATCTCTTCGATTGTGTAGATGATCAGGATGTAGCCAAAGCACTGTTTGATAAAGCCGCAGATTGGGCTAAGGGTCGTGGTTTGAATGAGATCGTCGGTCCAAAGGGTTTTTCTGCATTTGATGGCTATGGTATCTTGGTCGAAGGGTTTGAACATCATCAGATGATGACCATGATGAATTACAACTTCCCATATTACGGAAAATTGCTGGAAGCTGAGGGTTTTAGTAAGGAAGTTGATTTTGTTTCTTGTTACATGGCAAGTGAAAATTTTAGAATTCCAGAAAAGGCCAAAGAAATTTCCAAGATCGTGCAGAAGCGCGGCACTTTCAATGTGGTCACCTTCAAGAACCGCAAGGATATGATGAAGCGCGCCTGGGATCTGGGCATGGCTTACAACGATACCTTTGTAAACAACTGGGAATACTACCCACTTACCAAAGGGGAAGTTCAATTGCTATTGGATAACCTCCTGGTAGTAGCAGATCCCAAGCTGATCAAATTGATCGAGCATGAGGGTAAAATTGTGGGCTTCTTGCTGGCTTTCCCCGATATCACTGCAGCGCTACAGCGCCATGGCGGCAAAATTACTCCCTGGGGAATGTTGGATATGTTGCGTGAATTGAAAAAGACCAAATGGGTATCTGTAAATGGAGCCGGCGTCTTACCTGAATTCCATGGCCGGGGTGGAAATGCCTTGCTTTACGACGAAATGGAGAAGACCATTCGTGAGTTTGGCTTTGAACACGCAGAGTTTACCCAGGTGGCAGAGACTGCTGTGCAGATGCGCAAAGATCTGATCAATCTTGGTGGGCAACCCTATAAGAATCACCGTATATTCCACAAAACCCTTGATTAAGACTCAAAGACCCCGGTCCCCCGGGGTCTTTCTTTTCTTCAAAATGGTCTCAATATTTGGATATAATTATTAGGTTACGATCATTGAGGAGAACAAATTGCTAAAAACAATTTCTAAAAATCGCTGGCTTTATATTAGCCTTTTTACGATCCTGGTTTTTGTATTCCTTACCCTGGCAAATTATCAGTTCTCTGCTGCGAACCCAGGCGGCAATGACTTCCTGGTCCATTGGATGGGAACGCGAAACTTCATCACAGAGGGAACCAGTCCATATTCTGATGCAACTGCGCTCAAGATCCAAACGCTCATCTACGGGAGGGCAGCTCAAAATGGCGAGCACGAGATGCGCGTGGCCTATCCTTTATATTCGATTTTCTTGTTCCTGCCTTTTGCATTGATAAAGGATTATGTGCTGGCCAGGGCGCTTTGGATGAGCCTCCTTGAGATCAGTTTGGTTTTGATCACGATCTTGAGCTTGCGGCTCACTTTTTGGAAAGTTCGGCCCTTATGGTTGGCTGGGTTTATCCTTTTTGTGTTGCTTTCGTACCATGGCGCCAGACCACTCATCAATGGCAATGCGGTCATAGTGATCACATTGTTTGTTTTGTTGGCTTTTTTGTGTATTCGGGATGGCAAAGATGAGGCAGCAGGTATTTTGCTGGCCCTGTCAACGATCAAACCACAGAACGTGATCTTATTGGTACTCTTTGTTCTATTCTGGGCGATCATGAATCGGCGCACAAAGATTGTCACCTACTTCTTGGGGAGCATGTTCCTGCTGGTGGGTTTTGCCACAGTATTGATCCCCGATTGGTTTGTTCAGAACTTCAGGGAGGTCCTGCGCTACCCCAGCTACAACCCACCATTGTCTTTGGGAGCCGCTATTGCTGCCAAATTTGGCGATGTAGGTCAAAGGCTCTCATATGTGATAAGCGGCATCCTGACTACTATATTGTTGGCCGAATGGTGGGTGGGTCGTTATGCAGACACAAAACGATTCTTGTGGCTGGCATTTTTGACGCTTGCGGTTAGTCAATGGATTGGCATTTCTACCGACCCGGGTAACTTTATTTTGTTGTATCCCGGTATGTTCTTCTGTTTTGCCATGATCGATACGAGATGGAAAGGGAAATCAAAATTGTTTATCGGCAGTTTGCTTGCAGTCTTGCTGGTGGGTCTTTGGGCAATGTTCTTGCTGACTGCCCACCACAGTTATACGTTGATCCAAAGCTCATACATGTTCCTGCCGATGCCGTTCATCTGTATTCTTTTGCTTTACTGGGTCCGTTGGTGGTCGGTGAAGAGCAACCGCATTAACTCATTCGATGGTTACAACCCCCTTGAGAAATGAAGAAACGAGGGTATTTACTGCTTTTTGTTCTTAGTCTGATCTTCTATTTTGCCGTAGGTTTACTGCAACATACGCCTGGATACATGGATGCATCATATTACTACATCACAGGTAAGTTGGTTGCGAACGGTCAGACGACAGAACCCTTTTTGTGGAATTATTTAACCGACACTGCTTCTGCCAATATACCGATCTTCTCCTATTGGATGCCCCTGGCTGGTCTATTGGCTGGATTATCCATGTGGATCGGCAAAGTACAAACTTTTGCTATTGCCAGGATACCTTTTATCCTATTAGCTGCGTTTATCCCCGTTTTGTGTCTCATTTTTGCTAGAAGGTTCACCCAAAACGGGGCCATTCCTTGGGTGGCGGCAGCTTTTGGACTGTTTGGGGGGTATTACCTTCCATATTTAACAATACCCGAAACCTTTACACCGTTTCTTATTCTGGGGGCGATTTTCTTTTTGCTTTCGTATGATCTATTTGAAAAGAATACGAGCAAAAGAGTTTGGAAGTGGTTGTTGCTTGGCGTTACAGCCGGATTCATGCACTTGTGCCGGGCTGATGGAGTCCTTTGGTTAGGGGGCGCTATCATGGTTTGTCTTTTTGCGTTTGAGCGGAAGGATTGGAACGCCAGGCAGTTCATACTCTGGGCAGGCGCGATCCTGGTGGGGTATCTTGTCGTCATGGCTGGGTGGTTTGTGCGCAACCTGGTGATATATCAGGCATTCTTCCCATCTGGATCCAACTTCACTCTCTGGATGAAAGAATACAATGACCTATTCAGTTATCCGGCGGCCATGCTTACTCCGTCTACATGGCTGGCACAGGGATGGGCCGCGATATTATCTGCTCGATTGGATGCATTGCTAACCAATCTGCAAACAATTGTGGGAATTATTGGCGGAATAGTCCTTTTTCCTTTTTTAGCGGTCGGCTTATGGAACATGCGACGAGAGAAAATTGTAATTACCGCTCTTGTCCTTTTTTTCGTTTTATTAGGAATGATGAGTTTTATTTTTCCGTTCGCAGGGTCGCGGGGTGGTTTTTTTCACTCAGCCTCCGCATTCCAAGTATTCTTCTGGGCTATCTCCGCTTACGGCTTTGAGATATCTGTGCGCTGGATCGCAGAAAAACGTCATTGGCAGGTCAAAAAATCGATTCCTTTGCTGGGGTCAACACTAGTTTTGGTTTTTGCCATTATCAGCGGGTTATCACTAACGATCAAAATTGCTGGACTGACTGATCTTTCTACCGGTTGGGATAAGCCTTCAGAGAATTATCAGTTGGCAGATTCTTACCTGCGCCAAAAAACAGGAGATGCTGATAGCCGAGTGATGGTAAATGATTCACCTGGTTTCTATGCTGCCACTGGACGAGTGGCAATACAGGAAGCGAAGGCTGATTTAACGACAATTGCGCAAATGTTCTCAAAGTACCAGGTTAAGTATCTTTTGGTCGGCAAAGATCATTTACCTGCTTTGGATTCATTTTATAAATCAAAAGCAGATCAAACCAATTTCAAATTTATTGGCACTAATGGAGATTATGTGATCTATGAATATCTCCAATGAACCAATTTCACAAAAGAAGCGTTTCTGGTGGGTTGCAGGGTTGTTAGTCTCTCTTTCTGCAATCGTTTTTGTGATTGTGGGATTACGTGGACTCTCTTTTGGTTTCCCTTTAGATGATGCCTGGATTCATCAAACCTATGCCAGAAATTTAGCCCAAAGCGGCACCTGGTCCTTTGTCCCTGGCGAGGTCTCTGGTGGGTCAACTTCACCTTTGTGGACGGTCCTACTCTCAGTTGGCTATTTAGTCTCACAATCCTTTGCCTGGTATTGGACGTTAGCGATCTCCATCGCAAGCCTGGGGTTGATTGT
>CAZWKK010000075.1:5693-8642 GCA_964634855.1 uncultured Anaerolinea sp. | reverse complement strand
CATTGCACTGAGTGTTACCTTTCTCTGTGCACTGTACAATATTTCGTGCCCCTACGTCTGCGAAAATGATATGCAAAGAGGAATAATTGGAAGTATGACGTAGGGTCACTGCGCGCCGTGACCCTACCAGATTCAACAATCATTGATTAATTGGAAACACTCTCAAATTTACAATCCAACACCAAAATTAACTTACAACCTCGCCTGGATCAATTTCTCCAACCGCTCCATTGATTCTCTGGCACCGAGTTCCATATCTGTGGCGGCCATGGCATCCCGGTCAGCTATCGATTGAAAGACAGATTGCTCCAGTACAAGCGTTTTGCCATCTTTCTCTTCAAAGGTGACTGTGTTTAACATCACATGTTCGGGCATTCCCTCGTATTCAAAGGTGTAAATCAACTTCTCTGGCGCTTTGACCAGGTGGTATACACCGTTAAAGGGGTGAATGCCGCCATCCGGTGCGCGTTGTATCACACGCCAACGCCCGCCAGGGCGGACTTCCATCACCTCTACCTCTGTGGTCAGGTAGGCGGGTCCCCACCATTGCGGCATCAAGGCTGGATCGGTATAGATGCGGTACACCAGCTCGCGCGGTGCGTCCAGCTCGGTGGCGAAGACGAGATCGTGCTTATTTGGTTCCAGATAAAGCTTAGTTTTGGGCATAGTTCAGCATCCAACGGATACCGTATTTGTCGACGAAATTGGCGTAGATGGCGCCCCAGAATTCCTTTTTGAGCTCAGAAACGACCTCGCCACCGACTGAAAGGGCTTTGTAGTAGGCATTGATCTGCTCTTCACTATCGCAATTGATCATGATGGACATGTCATTGCCGTGAGTAAGCGGGTGGCCAATGGCATCCGAAGCCATCAACGTCCAGTCTTTAGTGTCCAACTGAGCATGGATGAGGTGGTCCTGAAATTGGGCAGGCACCTGGGCCGCCATCGGGCTTTCTCCAGCAGATTGCATGGTAAGTTCCCCGCCGAAAACCGATTTGTAGAAGGTCATGGCCTCGCGGCATTGACCGTTAAAATTCGCGTATAAATTCATTTTTGACATTTTGTCCTCTTATTTGATCACTTTATAGATTTGTGAAACTACCCCCGTGGGGGTTGTTTTCCCTTCAACAAGCTCCAGTTTGTGGGCCTGGGCAGAATTGAACAGGCGTTGCCCCTGCCCCAGAACCACCGGATAGGTGAGCAGATTGATCTGATCTACCAGGCCTGCTCCGAGCAGAAAGTTAACCAGCTTCCCGCTGCCGTAAACCAGAATATCTTTGCCTGGCATCTCTTTGAGCTTTTGAATGCCCGTTGCCGTATCACCTGTGATGAGCTGAGAATTATTCCAACTCACCTCTTTGAGTGTTCGTGAGGCCACGTATTTCGGATAACCGTTCATCGCCTCTGCACCAGGGTCATCTTCATTGGATCGATGCGGCCAGACTGACGCAAAGGCTTCGTAGGTGACGCGGCCCAGCAAAAAGGCATCACAGGCAATCTGTTCAGCCCCTTTGAAGGCGGCGATCTCATCACACCAGTACCCCATTGACCATGCGGGGTTCTCCATCACACCATCCAGGGTCAGAAATTCAGTCACAACCAGTTTTCTCATGTTTTGCCTCTGAAATTAATTACAATTATTATAACAAAAATAGTCTAAATTATCAAAATACCCGTCTACCAGGGACAAAAACGCTCTCGGTCTTCTGAGAGCGTTTTGCAAAGGAGGGAGAACACTAATTAAGAGTTAATGACCTCGGCCTTTAACCACTTCTTCGATCTCAGACCGTGTGCTGTAAATTCTTACCAACTTGCCATCTTGCATTTGTAATATGCGATCCACAAATTCGCACATGCGAAGGTCATGTGTCACCATAATACCGGCGCGGTTCTGCTCATGGATGAGCCCGGCGAAGGTTTCCACCACCTGATAGGCACGTTCTGTATCCAGGCTGGCGGTGGGTTCATCGGCCAGTACCAGGCTTGGGTTATGGATGAGGGCTCTGGCAATGGCCACGCGTTGCTGCTGACCACCAGACATCTGGCCGGGCAGATTGTGCAGTCGCTCTCCCAACCCAAGGCGGGCCAGCAGTTCCTGTGCGCGCATCTTGCCCGTCTTATCCAAGCGGTTGTTGAGGCGCAGCATCAGCTCCACGTTTTCAAGCGCGGTCAGATAAGGTACCAAGTTGTTAGCCTGGAAGGTAAAGCCGATCTTTTCGCGGCGCATGGCCACACGCTGCACATCGTCCATGTTGGCCAGGTCTTGCCCATCAAGCAGCACCTTGCCAGAAGTGGGCTGGAGAAGGGCGGCCAGGATGGAAAGCATGGTGGTCTTGCCAGATCCGCTGGGGCCGACCAGGGCTACAAATTCGCCGGCTTTTACCTGCAGGGAGACATCATCGACGGCATGGATGGTGCCGGAATCGCTCTGATAGGTCTTGATGACCGATTCTGTTTCAAGTGCGTAGTTGCTCATAATGCGATTCCTTTATGATGAAAGCCCAAGCGCTTTGAGAGGCTCAATTCGTACCGCATAGCGTATAGAAACCAGGCCGCCAAGCGGGCCAATGAGAATGAGGGCGATGATGGCGATGGCCGAGGTGGTGCCATTAAAGACGATGGGCACCGTGGGCGGGAAGGTGAGCGAGAAGAGAAAGCTCAACAAAGAGCCGATGAATACGCCCACCAGGGTGACCACCAGGATCTGAATGGTAGATGCGGCTGCCACAATGGGGTTGGAGGTGCCAATGGCCTTGAGCACACCGATCTGCGGTACTTTTTGCAGCAACTGGATCTGGAAAAAGCCGCCAATGACCAGTACGCCGATGAAGAGGGTAAAAGCACCCTGTGTGTTGAGCGTGCTCTGCTGGGCAGAATACCCCGGTAGGGCCTGAATGGCTTCGCTGATGGTGACCGGTTCCACGTTGTTCACCTGGCTGCTGATGCGCT
>CAZWKK010000075.1:2829-5593 GCA_964634855.1 uncultured Anaerolinea sp. | reverse complement strand
GCGATCACCAGGCTGACCAGAAAGAAGCGGCCTTTATTGCGCCAGACTTCCTGAACGGCCAGATAACCAGAAATTGAGAAGAGTTCTTTCATAAATGCCTGACGATTCTATTGTTCAAAATATACAGCAGCGGTCATGCCCCAGCGCATACGGGGATCGGTTTCGTCCAGGGTCACGGTCACGGTGTAGGTCACGTCGCCGCGGGTCTCAACAAACCGGTCATTGATGTGGGTGACGGTGCCGGCCAACTCAACGTCGGGCAGGGCATCCAGGACAATTTTTACTTTTTGCCCAACAGTCACATTGACGATCTCGGTCTCGGTCAGGTTGTCGGTTTCCACCACCCAGTTGGAGAAATCTGCTACGGACATCAAGGTTTGCAGGGCGGTAACTTGCTGACCCGGAAGTACGTTCACATCTACAACGGTGCCGCCCATGGAGGCTTTCAGTTTCAGGGAATCCAGTGCTGACTGGGCATTGGTCACAGCAGCTTTGGCGGTTGTGAGGCGAGCCTGTGCAGCCGCCAGTTGGTCAGGATCAATACCGTCTTTGAGGCGGGCTACTACGCGCTGGGCATCTTCCAGGGCAGACTTGGCTACATCTAGCTTGGCTTTGAGGGTTTGCACATCCAACGAATTGGGATTGGAGGAGTAGTAATTGAGCAGTTTTTGGACGTCTTCGCGGTCCAAACGTGCCTGAGAAAGGGTTTCCAGTACCTTCGCCTTGCCGGTTTCGGTATCTTTGGTTTCGCCCATGCTGTTGTATTTTTCTTCAAGATCACTGATCTGGTTATCCAGGATCTGCAGGCGAGCCTTGGTGAGGGCAATGGCGTCGGCAGAACCCTGCAGGCTGTTGCGATTCCAGTAGTTGCCATAGGCCACGTTGTAGTTGTACTGTGCCTGAGCCAGATTCAATTGGGCCAGAGAGCCAGATGAAGTAGATTGGCTGATGTCATCGTAAGCCTGTTGGGCGGCCAATTCTTCTTGCTGTGCCTGGGCCAGGGCTAACTCAGCAGCAGCGGTGTTGTTGAGGGTAACCAGTAGATCGCCTTGTTTGACGGACTGGCCATCTTTGACCAGCACTTTATCGACCTGGCCAGAAATGGTGAAGGACTGATCAAGAGCCTGAACAGGGAGGAGGCTGCCTTCTGCGATGAGCGTGGCGGGCACGGGAGTAGTGGCAGCGGCTGTGGCATTGCTCTGAGCGCAGGCGCTCAAACTGATCGCCAGGAGGGCAAGGACGGGAAGTAGGAATAGTTTGTTATTTTTCATGATCGTGTCTCCAAATTGCTTATTTTGTTGCCGGCCCAACCGGGCCATCCAGCGGTTTGTTCCAACCAGTTGCGTAAATTCCGCTCAAAAGCAGATCGAGTGAGGGGTGATCTGCTATATCATCGTAATAATAGGGTAATTGGATCTTGCCATCTGTGCTGATGATGAATGCACCAGACATCAGCATGGCATCTTGCCCAGGTGGTGGAGGATCAATGGGGTAACCCTTTTGACGGGCTTTTCTCAGCGCCTTCCAGACCTTCAAGTTTAGAAAGGTTTGGAAGAGAGTGCCCCTCTCCAAACCGTATGCTGCGTACACCTTGCGCTCTGGATCACACAGGCTGAGCAGCCCAGGCGCGAACTCGGCGGCGAAGAGGCGGGTTTGTTCAATGCTGCCCTGCGTGATCACCGCAAGGGAAAGGCCAGCTTTTTCGATCTTTTCCCGCCCGTTTACCAGCTCTTCCAGCAGTTCTTTGCACTGGGTACAGCCAAAATGGCGTGTAAAAGAGAGTAGTAACGGCTTTTTTGCCCACAGACTGGAAAGCTGAACCATTTTTCCGTTGACATCTGGCAAAGAAAAATTGGGAGCCGGTTGATTAAAGTGAAGTTGATGACTTTTTCTCATAAAGAACCCTTTTTATTTATCGATAGTCTGATTGTATGGTTTTATTGCGTTTTGTGATGTCTTTGTACAAGGTTAATTGGAGTAATTGGATAGAATTAACAAATTATTTACATTCATCCGAAAAGGAATGTAAATATTAGGCGGGTTATGAATAAAAAACCTAAAGAGATTTGTCTCGGGCAACGAATTCAGCATAATCCTCCGGCAGGGGCAGGCTGAAGCGCTGGCAAAGATGTTTTGTGTCTAAATAATCGTTCTCATCAAGGGGATAGCCGGTATGAAAACGGACCATCCAATCTGGCGGAATACACCGTACAGGATGATCTGAGATGCTGCCATGCCCCTGCAAGGAGTCATAGGGGTAGGCTACACCAAAGATATTTTCGTGCTTCTCGTTGAAGGTGCAAGAGTGGATGTCTACCTGGCGGCCCTGGGCGTCGCCGAGGACAAAGTTGCACTCCCAGGTGTCTTTACGGGGAACGTCAGTAAAGCCCCTCTGCTCCAACATAGCGCGGATGCCCGCAACATCACTGTGCTGCACGGCAATGTCCAGGTCGTCGTGTGGACGGGTCTGTTCTCCCAGCAGGGCATCCACTCCCCAGCCGCCATCCACCACCACGGAAAAACCATTTGTCTCGAACCACGAGAGGATCTCGATGGCCGATTCTGCACTCATTTGTGGGCTGCTCACATTCATAGCTAACTCTCTTAATGATCAATTCTTTTGTCTTATTAATTTTTACAAGATTTTTTGCTTTTGGCAACATTATGTTTTCCTTGACATCTCTTGTAAAGGGGTTAAAATAGTTTAGTCTCTAAACTATTAAGAGACTTAATCAAAGGAGATTTTCATGGCTGAAAACGAGAA
>CAZWKK010000075.1:0-2729 GCA_964634855.1 uncultured Anaerolinea sp. | reverse complement strand
ATCCAGCGCATCATCGACCAGGGCATCAAGGCTCAGAATTTACAGGTAGTGATCAGCACCTCTGTATTGATGCTGGGCATCTCCATTTTAAGCACGCTCATCGCACTGGGCAACAATACCTTTTCGGTGCGGGTAGGCGAAAGTGTAGCCCGTGATATTCGTGAGGCGGTATTCCTTAAGGTTCAGCAATTTTCCTTCAGCAACCTCGATACCTTCTCCACCGGTAAGCTGATGGTGCGCATGACCAGCGACGCCAGTGCCATTCAGCGTTGGGTGCAGATCTCACTGCGCATTGGCACCCGCGCCCCGCTGTTGATCGTTGGCAGCTTGATCTTGATGGTGAAAACCAGCCCCAAACTGGCCCTCACCATGCTGCCCATCATGCTGGTAATCCTGGTACTGATCGTGATCTTCAGCACCAAAATGGAACCCATCTTCCGTGCCGTGCAGCAAAAGCTGGACCGCCTGAACACGGTGCTGCAAGAGAACATCTCAGGGGTGCGCCTGGTAAAGGTCTTTGTGCGTGCCAAACATGAGACCGAACGCTTTGACGTGGCCAACCAGGACCTTACCCACGATATGACCCGCGTGATGCAAGTGATGTCGGCCATGAACCCGGCGCTGACCATCCTCATCAACCTGGGTATGGTGCTTGTGGTGTGGATGGGCGGCCTGCAAACCATCTCTGGCGACCTGACGGTGGGGCAGTTGGTGGCGTTTAGTAACTACCTGGTGACTACCATGACCCCGCTCTTGATGATGACCAACCTGGCCAACGTTTGGGCTAATGGTCTTGCTTCTTCCCGCCGTATTGGTGAAGTACTCGATACCGTTTCAGACGTGCAGCCAGCGGTGAACCCGCTACGCTTGCCGGCTGATTTGGAAGCCAAAGTGGAATTCCGTAATGTATCTTTCCATTATGATGGGGCAGAAAGCGGTGAGGTGCTCAAGAACATCAGTTTTACCGCCCAACCCGGTGAGATGGTGGCTATTTTGGGCGCCACTGGAGCCGGTAAAAGCACCCTCATCAACCTGATCCCGCGTTTCTATGATGCCTCTTCTGGGCAGGTGCTCATTGGCGGCATGGATGTGAAGGAGCTGGACCAGGAATCCCTGCTCTCACAGATCGCCATTGTACCGCAGGAGACCATCCTCTTTTCTGGTACCATCCGAGAGAACATCTGCTACGGCCGGCCAAGTGCCAGGGAAGTGGAGATCATCAGCGCAGCCAGGGCAGCCCAGGCGTATGACTTCATCCTAAATTTACCTAACGGATTGGATACCCATGTTGAGGAACGGGGCGTCAACCTTTCGGGTGGGCAAAAACAACGGTTGGCTATTGCCCGCGCCTTGATCATGCAGCCCAAGATCTTGATCCTAGATGACAGCACTTCCTCGGTGGATATTGAGACCGAGACGCGGATTCAAGATGCGTTGGATGTACTGATGCAGGGGCGCACCAGTTTTGTGGTGGCACAGCGTATCAGTACCGTGCTCAAGGCTGATAAGATCCTGGTGCTCGACCGCGGCCAGATCGCAGCGCAGGGGAATCACAACCAGTTGATTCGCTCCAGCCGGGTGTACCAGGAGATCTACGAATCGCAATTGGGCGGTGGCTTGAATGTGGCGACAGCAGAAGGGAGTGCAGCATGAGCCTGCCTTCTTCCTCTGAAAGAACCCCCAATGAAACCCGCGCCAGCCTGCAGGCTCGCGGTGGCCGCCCGCGAGTTTTTGAGAAAGCCTCTGATCCGCGCCGTGCCCTGGCCCGTTTGGTGCCTTACCTGAGCCCCTTCAAGGGCTGGATCGCATTGGTGCTGGTATTCGTTGTTATCTATACTCTGCTCGGGCTGGCCGGTCCTTACCTGATGGGTCTCGCCATCGATCGGTTTATTGGCAATAAAGATGTGGCCGGGCTTGTGACCATTGCGCTGATCATGCTGGGCGCATACGTGCTCAACAACGTCTTTCAGGCGCTGGCCAACTGGATCATGGCCAGGGTCTCGCAGGATGCGCTGCGCAATTTGCGTGCCGAACTGTTTGCGCATTTACAGACCCTTTCCATCGCTTACTTTGATACGCATCCGGCCGGCGGGCTGATGAGCCGCCTGACCAATGATATTGATGCCATCAACCAGGCGGTCTCACAGAACATCACCTCGCTCATTGCCAGCGTGCTCACTATGGTGGGCATTCTGGTTGCCATGTTCCTGCTCAACCCCTGGTTGGCGCTTTCCACCCTGCTGGTGGTACCCATCATGCTGTGGTTCACGGAGTTTGTGGCCAAATATACTCGCAAGGGTTTCCGCCAACTGCAATACGATCTGGGCGGGCTGAACAGCGTAGCCGAAGAAGCCATCAGCGGGCAGAAAGTGGTCAAATCTTTCCACCGCAACGAATCGGTCATCGCTGCCTTCCGCGTGCAGAACGAGGCCGTCTTCAAAGCTGGGGTGAATGCCAATACCTATGCCCTGATGGTGATGCCCCTCACCACAGTACTGGGCAACTTCTTTATCATTGTGCTGGCAGGGATGGGCGCCTGGCTGGCCTTGCAGGGGCTGGTGACCGTGGGCATGATCGCCACTTTCATCAACTACGGGCAGAACTATGTATCTCCGTTACGCCAACTGGCCAACCTATACAATTCCATTCAGGCGGCATTGGCTGGCGCTGAACGGGTGTTTGAGATCATCGATACCCGTCCTGAGGTGCAGGATGTTCCCGATCCGCTT
>CAZWKK010000074.1:5858-8711 GCA_964634855.1 uncultured Anaerolinea sp. | reverse complement strand
ACAATGTTCTGCAAAAGAGGACCAATCTCAAGATTGGCTGTCAAATTTCGACAAACCTCAAGCAATCTTTCCAAACGACGTGTATAATCAGATTGTTGTACCATGCTATCTCACCTGAATGGGTTACTAAAAATTATAGCATACCCCACATTTCTCAACCTCCCGGAGGAGAATATTTATGAGCAATGGTAAAAAAGTAAGAGTCGCGATCATCGGTGTTGGCAACTGCGCTTCTTCATTTGTTCAGGGCGTCCAGTTCTACAAGAACGCCGCTGAATCTGACCGCGTACCCGGTCTGATGCACGTCAACCTGGGTGGATATCACATCTCAGACATTGAGTTCTCTGCTGCCTTTGACGTGGTAGACACCAAAGTGGGCAAAGATCTTTCAGAAGCCATCTTCGCCTACCCCAACAACACCTTCAAATTCTCAGATGTTCCACATCTGGGCATCAACGTTGACCGCGGTATGACCCACGATGGTCTGGGCAAATATTTATCTCAGATCCTCACCAAAGCCCCCGGCCCCACCGCTGACATCGTCAAGATCCTCAAAGATACCGGTACCGACGTTGTGGTCAATTACCTGCCGGTTGGCTCAGAAATGGCCACTAAATGGTATGTAGAGCAGATCCTCGAAGCCGGCGTTGGCATGGTGAACTGTATTCCGGTCTTCATCGCCAGCTCCGAATACTGGGGCAAACGCTTCTTCGATGCCGGTCTGCCCATCATTGGCGACGACATCAAGAGCCAGGTGGGCGCCACCATTCTGCACCGCACCATCACCAGCCTCTTTGTTGACCGCGGCGTGCGTCTGGATCGCACCTACCAGTTGAACTTCGGCGGCAATACCGACTTCATGAACATGCTCGAGCGCGAACGCCTTGAATCCAAAAAGATCTCCAAGACTGGCGCCGTCACCTCCATGCTGCCTTACAAACTGCCCGAAGGCGACATCCACGTCGGTCCGAGCGATTATGTGCCCTGGCTGACCGACCGCAAGTGGTGCTACATCCGCATGGAAGGAACCACCTTTGGTGAAGTTCCCCTCAACCTCGAAGCCAAGCTGGAAGTTTGGGATTCTCCCAACTCAGCCGGTGTGGTAATGGATGCCGTACGCTGCGTCAAGTTGGGTCTCGACCGCAAGTTAGCCGGTCCGCTCATCGCCCCGGCCTCCTACTTTATGAAGACCCCTCCCAAGCAGTTCAAAGATGATCTGTGCCGCGACATGACCGAAGCCTACATCCGCGGGGAAGAACAAAAGAAATAGGTTCTGGCTGAACCTGACCGGCACAAGGTTCTCTTGTGCCGGTTTCATTTTGAAAACAGGCAAGCATATTGCAACAGGAACAACTATGGAAAATTGCATTTTTTGTCAGATCGCTCAACATAAAATTCCCAGCGAACCCGTTCATGAAGACGAGAGCGCCATCGTCATCCGCGACCTGCATCCGCTGGCGCCCATCCACCTGCTGGTCATTCCAAAGCTGCATTACGCCAGCCTGAATGAAATCCCTGAATCTGAACCCGAAACACTGGGCAATCTCCTCTTTTTAGCCCGCAAAGTGGCCTTTGACCAGGGCATTGGCGAAAGTGGCTATCGCACCGTCATCAATACCGGTGCTGATGGCGGCCAATCGGTCTTCCACCTGCACATTCACATCCTCGGTGGCGGCCGAGTGGGCGTAGACCTGATGACCAAAGGCTTGTAGATGATCAGATCACTGCCACGAGCTGCTTTCACATTCAGCATTGCCGCTTTGCTCCTGGCTGGCTGTTACCGGCCGGGCCCAACCGCCCAGGTCTGGCAGCCAGAACAGACTGATGCTCCCCTGCCGGCGCAACTGACCCCGCAGGGCTCTGATTTTGCCTTCCCCACCCAGCGCAGCTTTACCGCACCTTACAACACCCCCACCCCGGATGCGCCGCATTCGCTGCCTACCCTGCGCAGCCAGGAAGAAACCTACGTGGTGCAATCTGGCGATTATTTAGCCCGCATCGCCGCCATCTATAACATCAACATTGCCAGCCTGGCCAGCGCCAACGGTCTCAATACCGCTGACTGGCTGCAACCGGGCCAGGTGCTCACCATCCCAGCGCCACAGCCAAACGTCAATCCATCCAGCGTCAAGATCATCCCTGATTCTGAACTGGTGAACGGCCCCATGAGCGCCACCCTGGATGTGGATGCCTTCATTCAATCACAAGGCGGATACCTGAGCCGCTACAGCGAAACCGTGGATGAGAAGACCACCTCTGGCTCGGAAGTGCTCAAACGCATCAGCCGCGAATATTCGGTCAGCCCGCGCTTGCTGCTGGCCATTCTGGAATATCAATCGGGCTGGCTGAGCGCCACCAACCCGCCAGAAACCATCGCCACCTACCCCATGGGCCTCATCGATCCTGACCACAAGGGGCTGTACCATCAGCTCGCCTGGGCAGCCAGCCAGCTCAATTATGGGTACTACCTGTATAAAGTGAACGGCCTGGCCTATACCCAACTGGCTGATGGCTCCCTGGTCACCTTCCCGCCTACGCTCAACGCCGGTACGGTGGCGGTACAGCGCTTCTTTGCCCAGATCGAGGATGCCTCCACCTGGCAGAACGCCGTCTCGCAAAACGGCCTGTATGCCACCTATTCTCGTTTGTTCGGCATTCCCTTTGACCTATCCGTGGAGCCATTGATTCCGGCCGACCTGAATCAGCCAAAATTGCGCCTGCCTTTTGAGGACGGTGCCGTCTGGTCTTTCACTGGCGGTCCCCACGCCGGTTGGGATGCTGGGTCTGCCTGGGCTGCTCTTGATTTTGCCCCGCCCGGTACCGCCTATGGCTGCTTTAGCTCAGACGCCTGGG
>CAZWKK010000074.1:2927-5758 GCA_964634855.1 uncultured Anaerolinea sp. | reverse complement strand
CTTGATTTTGCCCCGCCCGGTACCGCCTATGGCTGCTTTAGCTCAGACGCCTGGGAGGTTGCCGTTGCCGACGGCGTGATCACCCGCTCTGAAAATGGCGAGGTGGTCCTGGACCTGGATGGCGACGGGCTGGAACAGACCGGCTGGACCATTTTGTACATGCACGTGGCCACGCAAGATCGCATAAGAGTGGGAACGGTCGTTCAGGCCGGTGATCGCATCGGTCATCCTTCCTGCGAAGGTGGGCTTTCAAATGGCACCCACTTGCACATCGCCAGACGGTATAATGGAGAGTGGATCTCCGCAGACGGAGAAATTCCCTTTGTCATGGATGGCTGGACCTCTCATGGGGATGGCACAGAATACGATGGCACTTTGAGCAAAGGCGGGCAAACGCTCACCGCCTGGGATGGTCGCATTGCAGAAAACCAGATCCAACGCTAGAAGAAAGAAATTTCTCTTCGCAGCCCTCTCCTGGCTGGTGGTGACGCTTGCCTGTTCGCAAGGCTATATCACCCCCTATGAGCTAACCATGACTGCCCAGGTGAGCACAGCCGTGCCCACTGTGGCCATTCCCTCCCCCACATTCACCCAGGATGCCACGGCCACGCAAAGTGCCACAGACACCCCTGCAGAGACCGCCCTGCCAACCTTCACCGATCTACCCGAAGAGACGGCCACGCCTGCCCCGACCAATACCGTTGACCCCAACGCCACGGCCAAACCACCGATCTTATACTACACGCAGTCTGGTGACACCCTGCCCTCCATTATGGGGCGCTTCAACGTCAGCGCTGCTGAGATCACCGCCAGTGAGCAGATCCCCGGTACAGGGCTCATCAACCCCGGCCTGCTGCTGGTGATGCCAGACCATCTGGGCGTGAACACCACCTCTGATATCGCCATGCCAGACAGCGAAGTGGTCTATTCCCCCTCTGCCACCAATTTTGATATTGACAACTTTATCACTGGTGCCGGCGGCTACTTGAGCACCTATGTAGAAAGCCTGGGCAAAGGCAATTACAGCGGCGCAGAGATCGTCAAACTGGTGGCATTGGAAAACTCCACCAACCCCTATTTGCTGCTGGCAATTCTGGAATACAAGAGTCACTGGGTGTACGGACAGCCCACCAATCTGGCTGAACGCGATTACCCCATGGGTTATATCAAAGTTGAATCGCGCGGGCTGTATCATCAGCTCAGTTGGGCAGTACAGCAGCTCTCCATAGGCTATTACGGCTGGCGCGCAGGCACGCTCACCGACCTTACCTTTATTGATGGCACACAAATGCGCATGGGACCGGCCCTCAATGCCGGTACTGCTGCCTTGCAGTACCTGTTTGCCCAGTGGTACGACCCGCAGGAGTGGAATGCCACCCTCTACGGAGATACCAGCATGCCCGCCCTGATGGAAAAGATGTTTGGTTCCTTCTGGGCTCGCTCCAAGAGCGTTGAACCACTCTACCCCACCAACCTCAAACAACCTGCCCTGCACCTGCCCTTTGTTACCGGCAAATGGAGCTTTACCGGCGGTCCGCACCCGGCCTGGGGGCCAGGCGGCGCACTGGCTGCCCTCGATTTTGCTCCCCCTTCTTCGGAATCTGGTTGTGTCCGCTCTGAGCAATGGATCACAGCCATGGCATCCGGCGTAGTGGTACGGGTGGGCGATGGCGTAGTGATCGAAGACCTGGATGGCGATGGCAACGAATTGACCGGTTGGGTGATCATGTACCTGCACATCGAAACCCGTGACAAGGTTGCCCTGGGTACAGATCTGAATGCTGATGATAAAATTGGTCATCCTTCGTGTGAAGGTGGCGAGGCTGTGGGTACCCATGTACACATTGCCCGCAAGTTCAACGGTGAATGGATGCTGGCAGGCGGCCCTGTACCCTTCAATATGGATGGCTATATTGCCGCCAATGGGGATGCCCCTTATGAAGGCTCTTTGTCCAACGGCACCCAAACGGTCATCGCCGCCCCCAATTCTGCCCCCAAGAGCCTCATTTCCAGGCCCTGATCTTCTTTGAGAACATGAAAACTCACTTAACGGTTGTAAAGCAAAACTCTCTCAGCAGATGGATTCACCTGCTGATCTTCAGCCTGTTCCTGGCCTCTTGTGCCGCTCAGGCCACCTCAACGGCTTCACCCACCGCGTCGCCCACTTCTACCCCTAGCCTTATGCCAGCTACTCCAACTGAATTGATCGTGGAGACTGCCACCCCACTACCCACGCGCGGTATTTATGATCCAGGCACATTGGTGGATTACATCGCCCAGGATGGAGACACTCTGCCTGCCCTGGCGGCCCACTTTAACACAACCGAAAAAGAAATTCGCGATGCCAACCCGGAACTGCCCGCCACCGTCACCACCCTGCCGGCCGGGTTGCCCATGAAGATGCCCATTTACTATATGGCATTGTGGGGATCGCCCTACCGAATTTTGCCGGACTCTTTGTTCGTCAATGGGCCGGCGCAAGTGGACTTCAACACAGTCGAGTTCGTCAATTCACAGCCAGGCTGGCTGAAAGATTATTCCGCACTGGCTGGCGAGCAGACCCGCAAAGGCGGCGATCTGATCGATTACGTGGCCTGGGAATTCTCCATCAGTCCGCGGCTCTTATTGGCTATCGCCGAGTTTCAGGCAGGCGCGCTCAGCAGTCCGCAGATCCCGGATGACAAAGTGGATTACACCCTGGGCTATGAGGACCGTTACCACAAGGGCTTTTACCTGCAGCTCGTCTGGGCTGCCAATACACTGAACAACGGCTACTATCAGTGGCGCAGCGGAACCATCAACACCATCAACCTGTTGGACGGCACATTGGA
>CAZWKK010000074.1:0-2827 GCA_964634855.1 uncultured Anaerolinea sp. | reverse complement strand
GAGATCTCCCGCGTAGATACTGGCGTGGCCATGTTAGACCTGGACGGCGATGGCGACGACCGCACTGGTTGGGTGGTGCTCTATTTGCATATCAGCTCGTATGAAAAGGTACGCCAGGGAACGCTGGTAAAAGCCGGTGAGTTCATCGGTCATCCCTCCTGTGAAGGCGGTTCCTCCACCGGTACCCATGTTCACATCGCCCGCAAGTACAACGGTGAGTGGATGCTGGCAGATAGCGCCGTGCCTTTTAACCTGGATGGCTGGGTAGCTCATAACGGCAACACTGCCTACCAGGGCTATCTGCTCAAGAATGGCAAGATCATCACCGCCAGCGAGCAGGCAGCTCCCACCAGTTTGATCTCAGTGAATAAATAAGGCGAGGAATTTCTCCTCGCCTTTTGTTTTATGCTTCTTTAATCGTTACCTTGGTGGTGATATTGGCCGTTTTTCTGAGCATGGCGTTGACCGAGCAATACTTTGTCTCGCTCAATTCCACCGCCCGATTCACCGCTTCAGGGTCAAGGTTCGTACCGGTGACGATGTACTCAACTGTGATGTCGGTGTAAACTTTTGGATGAGTCTCTGCCCGATCACCGTGCAATTTGATCTCAAAACCGGTGACCTTCTGCTGCTTCTTTTCCAAAATGGAGATCACATCCATGCCTGTACAACCGCCCAACGCCATTAATACAACTTCCATTGGACCTGGCCCAGAACCATCCCCGCCATGTTCCACAGCGGTACCCAATGGAATTGTAAAACCAGACCCGGTTTCGCCCGTAAATGATAGACCATTCTTCCAGGTTACTTTTGCATCCATTTTATGCCCTCCGTCCTAATTATAGTGCAAGAGCAGCACGGATCTCATCAACGAGTTGCGGCTCGGGGTAGGCACCTACCACACTGCCAGCCCCCATGTTGATGGTGGTCTGCGGCACGCCGGAGACCTGGAACCGTTCGGCCAATTCTGGAAACTCGGTGGCTTCCACCATATCAGCATAGACATTCTCGCTTTCCAGGGCCATGCGGTGCGCCAGGATCACTGCCTGCGGGCAGTACGGGCAGGTGGGGGTAACAAAGACCTGCAAATGAATGGGTTTCTTCAGATCAGCCAAAAAGCTGCGTGTTTCGGGCATGAGGCCAGAGTCGCGTCCTGAGACCAGGATCAGATCATTGATGAATGTAGAGAATTCGTGACCACTGGGGATGCCGTAGAAACGAATGCTGTAATCTTTCAGCTCGCCGTTGTCATTGCCAGCCAGCACAAAAGCCGGCGCCTGTTCGATCTTAAACTTCTTGACCATCTCAACGTCATTGTCAAAATCGAACTCTCTGAGATCGAGTTTGTCTGAGAGCCCGCTGACCTCGCTGAGGAGTTGTTGGATTTCTTCGCAGTAAGCACATTCGCTCTTGCTGCCAAAGAAAAGGATGGAGACCGGTTCTTTCAGGTCTAAGAACATTTCCTGGATCTGTTTTTCAATTTCACTGTTTAAGAGTTTTTCCATTGTGCCCTCAAATTCTGAATAAGTAAACAGAGCGTCCGGTAAATTGGCCAAACCTCTGTTTTAGTTTTTCTATTCAATTGGATGCAAGGGGGGAAGCAAAAGTGACACTACTTGAGGAACTCATCCAAATTCAGGCGGGTGAACAAGCGGCTCTTCACCGGATCAGGCAATTCTTCCTGGCTGGTTTCAAGATGGTACAACTCGATGGTACGTTTGAGGGTGTCCACTACTACAGTGCAATCGGTGCAACCATGCAGATGTTCTTCCAGCAGCGTACATAAGCGGGGATCCAGCTCACCGTCAATATACTCGGAAAGCTGAAGCAAATATTTCTGGCAATCTTTGTGTTCGTGAGGCTCAGTCATGGCTCAGCCTTTCTCCAAAATAGACCGATAACTCTTCGCGCAACTTCAATCGTGCACGCAGCAATCTTGTTTTCACAACATCAACACTAACGTTCAAAATCGAAGCTGTTTCTTCACCCGAAAGGCCTTCCACATCACGCAGGAGAAAAACGGCTCGTAATCCGGGCGAAAGGTGACTGGCGGCTTCTTCCAGTTTCTTGCGTGTTTCTACACTCATCAGCTCTGGTTCAGGAACGCAGCACCAATCCACGATCTCTTTGGGCTCTTCCACCGCTTCATCTTCGCGGTCAATCTCCATCACATCTTGCTGAGGTTTGCGTTTGCGCAGGAGCATGAGCGCTTCGTTGGTGGCGATGCGGAACATCCAGGTCTTGAGTGAGGAGCGGCCTTCAAAACCCGGTAGAGCCTGGTAAGCTTTGATGAAGGTCTCCTGCAGCACATCTTCAGCATCTTGCTCATCACTGAGCATACGCAACGCCAGCCGGTAAATGGGTGCAGAAGCGTAGTCAACCAATTGAGCGAAAGCCTCACGATCTTGCTTTTTTAATAGCTCAATGGAGGGCTCAGTGGGCTGCGATTGTGACTCTATCATTTAGATGCTTTCCATGACAAAAGGTAACATTATGAGAGCGGCCAGGTGGGGTTCACGTCCAGATTGAGCGGGTCGCGCTGTCCCAAAATGTAATGATAATAACCGGCTGCACCGATCATGGCCGCATTATCTGTGCACAAACTGAGCGGGGGAATATGCACCGGGAACTCGGTCTGGTTCATAAAGGCTTCACGTAAGGCTTTGTTAGCAGAAACGCCGCCGGCCACTACGATCTCTTTTACGCCAAACTCGCGGGCTGCCTTGAGGGTCTTGGTGAGCAGCACATCCACAGCGGCGGCCTGAAAACTGGCGGCCATGTCGTTGACCGGGATGGGTTTGTTCAGTTCTTCGATCTTGCGCACTTC
>CAZWKK010000073.1:0-8718 GCA_964634855.1 uncultured Anaerolinea sp. | reverse complement strand
CCCATTCCGCATGCGGTCACCCTGCTGCACCCGCGCGATCACCGCGCCATGTTCGCCATCCCCTGGGAAGGCACCACCATGATCGGCACCACCGACCTGGATCATAAGGACACTCCCGGTGCCAACGAGCCCTATGCTCTGGCAGATGAGATCGACTATATCCTTGAGGCTGGTAACGCCACCTTTGCTGACCCCAAACTGCGCCGGGAAGACATCATCTCCTCGTTCGCCGGCCTGCGCCCCATCATCAGCAGCGGCACCAATATTGACCCAAGCAAGGAATCGCGCGCGCACGTGGTGTGGGAAGAAGAAGGGCTCATCACCGTTACTGGCGGCAAGCTGACCACCTTCCGCATCATGGCCGAAGAAGCGTTGAACCTGGCGGCCGCCCATTTGCCCGGCAAGCCAGATTTCTCCAAGCGGGTACGCTATTTTGATGCCCTTCCCAAAGTGGAAGCACCCTCCGGTATGAACGCCGCCGACCTGGCCTACCTGATGGGTCGTTACGGCAAAGAAACGAGCGACCTGTTTGCCCTGGCCCAGAAAGGCGAGCTGGATCACATCGGCACACTGCCCAACGTGTGGGCAGAACTGCGCTTCGCCGCCCGCAGCGAAGGCGTGCAGCATCTGGATGATCTGCTGCTGCGCCGTGTGCGCCTGGGCATGTTGCTGCCAGATGGCGCCAGCCCGCAAATGGAACGCATCCGCGCCATTGCTCAGCCCGAACTGGGCTGGGACGATGCCCGCTGGCAATTGGAAGAGCAACGTTACCTGAAGATCTATCAGGCTTATTACAGCCCGGCCCCCACCGGACAGGAAAACTAATCGGAGGACTTGATGAGCTCAAAATGCATCCCCACCTGGTACGAAAAAGTCGTTCCCACCGGTACTTACCGCTCCCTCTTTAAATGGGGCGACCCTGCCGAGTTCAAGCATCCCAACAGCGGACTTGTCAAACTGATGTTGGACACCTTCAAAATGTCTTGCTCCGATTTTCTGGTGCCCGAAGATCTGGCGCTGGATAAAGTAGAAGTTGAGGTTCCGGTTAAGCTGGCGAAGAAACATCTGGATAAGTTTGCCGAGCTCTGCGGCGCCGAGAACCTGCGCACCGATACCTATACCCGCATCAAAAAGTCCTACGGCGGCGGCATGATCGATGCGCTGCGCCTGCGCAAACACATTGTGGAGAACCTGGCCGATGTGGTCGTCGCCCCACGTACTCAGAAAGAGATCGAAGCCCTGGTAGCTTATTGCGACCACGAGCGCATCCCCATGTATGTCTACGGCGGCGGCTCCACCGTGACCCGCGGCATGGAAGCCGTCAAAGGCGGGGTGAGCCTGGATATGAGCGTGCACATGAACCAGGTGGTGCGCTTTAATGAGACCGACCAGACCATCACCGTGCAGGCTGGCATGTCTGGCCCTGCCCTGGAAGA
Source organism: uncultured Anaerolinea sp. (assembly GCA_964634855.1). GTDB lineage: Bacteria > Chloroflexota > Anaerolineae > Anaerolineales > Anaerolineaceae > UBA6107. The sequence goes on along the minus strand of CAZWKK010000073.1, from coordinate 7,282 downwards.
AGTGCTCAACCACGCCCCTGAAATGCTGGGTGCCAAAAGGCGCTACACCTGCGGGCACTTCCCGCAATCGTTTGAGTTCTCCAGCGTGGGCGGATGGGTGGTCACCCGCGGCGCCGGTCAGAACAGCACCTATTACGGCAAGATCGAAGACATCGTCATCGCCCAGGAATATGTGACCCCGCGAGGTGTGTTCAAGACCAACGAGATTCCCCGCTGCGCCACCGGCCCTGACTTTGACCAGATCATGATGGGCAGCGAAGGCACCTTCGGCATTCTCACCAACGTCACCCTGCAATTGCGCCGCCACATGCCGCAGAATCGCCGCCGCTACAGCTACATGTTCAAGAACTGGCAAGATGCGCGCGAGGCTTGTCGCGAGATCATGCAGGCTGAGTTTGGTTTCCCCAGCGTCTTCCGCCTGTCTGACCCTGAAGAGACCGATGTGGCCATGAAGCTGTATCACATTGAAGGCACCATCGCCGATTCCGTGCTCAAGCTGTTTGGCTACAAACCCATGGAAAAATGCCTGCTGCTGGGACATACCGAAGGTGAACGCAGCTTCTCGGCCAACGTCAACCGCAAGATCCGCCAGATCGCCCTCAGCCATGGCGCCTTTGATATCTCCTTCGCCCCCGTTACCAGCAACTGGGAGAAAGGCCGCTTCCGCGACCCGTACATGCGCGAAGACCTGCAAGATTTTGGCATCCTCATTGATACCCTGGAATGCGCCACCACCTGGTCCAACATGGAACAGGTACACAGCTCCGTACGCGCCTTTGTCAAGAGCCGCCCCCAAACCGTATGCATGACACATCTTTCCCATGCTTACCCCCAGGGCGGCAACCTGTACTTCATTTTCATTGCCAAAATCAACACCATTAAAGAGTATCTTGACTTACAATATGGTATCCTGGATGCCATCCAAAAGAGCGGCGCTGCCATGAGCCACCATCACGGGATGGGCAAACAAACCTCCCCCTGGCTTGAAGGGCAGATCGGCACCCCGCAGATGGACGTCATCAGAACTTTGAAAGAGCATTTTGACCCGAATTACATTATGAATCCCGGCGGCACCCTTGGTTTGGACCTTTCGCCCGAACAAAAAGAGAAACGCTGGAGTAAAGATCTGGAGGGATGAAATGGCTGCTGATCAGCTTCTGGCAATCGATCACGGAACACAATCTGTAAGAGCATTGGTTTTTGATCTACGAGGGAACCTCATTGCCAAGTCCCGGGTGCCCATCACGCCGTATTACTCAACGGAGCCAGGTTGGGCAGAGCAAGACCCAGAATACTTTTGGAAATCGGTTTGCGAAGCCTGCCTCAAGTTGTGGGAATTGCCCGGCGTCAAAAAAGAAGCGATCGCAGGCGTAGCGCTGACAACGCAGCGCTCCACCCTTATTAATGTGGATGAACAGGGCAAGCCCTTACGACCTGCCATGCAGTGGTTGGATCAACGCCGCACCCCAGGGCAAAAACCAGTGGGTGGCGTGTGGGGAGCCCTTTTCAAAGTGGCCGGCATGAGCGAAACCGTGGCTTATATGCAGGCGGAGGCCGAAGCCAATTGGATCCGCACTTACCAGCCCGAAATTTGGAACAAGACCCACAAATTCTTGCTCCTGTCAGGTTTCATCACCCATAAATTGATCGGCGAGTACAAAGATTCCGTCGGTTGCCAGGTAGCCTATATTCCCTTCGATTACAAGAAGATGGAATGGTGTGCTAAAAGTGATTGGAAGTGGCAGGCCGTCCCCATGGATAAGAGTCTGCTGCCTGATCTGGTGCCGCCCGCCGGGCTGCTGGGCACCATCACCCCTGAAGCTGCAGTCGCCACCGGCATCCCTGCCGGCTTGCCGCTCATCGCTGCCGCAGCCGATAAAGCCTGCGAGGTGGTGGGAGCTGGCTGCGTGGATCCACGCATCGCCTGCCTTTCGTTTGGCACCACCGCCACCATCAACATCACCCTGGAAAAATACACTGAGGTCATCCCCCTTATTCCGCCCTACCCCTCCGCGGTTCCCAATTCATATTCGTTGGAAACGCAGATCTATCGCGGCTACTGGATGGTCTCCTGGTTCAAACGCGAGTTTGGCCTCAACGAAGAACGACTTGCCGCAGAACGCGGGGTGGAACCCGAAGAACTCTTTGACGACCTCGTCAAATCTGTGCCGCCCGGCTCACGCGGGCTGATGCTGCAGCCGTACTGGTCGCCTGGCCTCAAAGTACCCGGTCCAGAAGCCAAGGGTGCCATCATCGGCTTTGGCGATGTGCATACCCGCGCCTACATGTACCGCTCCATTCTGGAAGGCCTGGCCTACGCCCTGCGCGAAGGCATGGAACGCACCGAAAAGCGTACCCACATTCCCATCACCGAGATCCGCGTCTCGGGCGGCGGCAGTCAGAGCCCGGCCGCCATGCAGCTCACCGCGGATATTTTTGGCCTGCCCACCACCAAACCGCACACCTACGAAACCAGCGGACTGGGCGCCGCCATGGATGCTGCCGTTGGCCTCAAACTGCACCCCGATTTTGCCACCGCCGTCAAAGAGATGACCCACCCTGGCGAAGCCTTTGAGCCCATCGCCGAGAACCATAAGATCTACGACGAGCTTTACAGCCGCGTTTACTGCAAGATGTACGAACGCCTGCAGCCGCTGTATGACGAAATTCGTGAGATCACAGGGTATCCGCCGAAAAATACGTAAGTGCAGGGATCAGTGACCTGTAACAAGTGATCAGGAAAACCAGGTGCGCCGTTGGATTAGGCGCACTTGTTGTTTTTTGGGGGAATGAGAGTGGAGAATGGAGAGTGGAGAATCGTAAAAACAGAAATCTGAAGTACAAATATTTTTGACTCTATAGGATTATGAATTAAAAACATACTCGAAAATTCAAGTAGAATTCAATTACGCACAAACTTCATCGAAAGGCATCCCAAAAAACAATGCCCACTCACAACGAAGAAACAATAACCATTAAGCAATTCCGTGACGCGATTAAGAAACTCCCAGAAGATGAACCCCGCCCCAGAGAAGGAATCTGGTACCGAACCCAAAAGGAACACTGGTTGGGGTGGCTAAAAGAATACAACAGTCCCGGCGCGTATAACAGAACAGGTTGGGACAGGAATGCCAAGTTCGCTTACAATCACGTTGTTTGTTCAGGGTTACTGATCTATCTGATCAAAGCTATTCCATTAAGCGCTGAAACCATCCAAAAGGCTGAAGAAGCATATAAATTGCAAACTAGTGAGATGGCAAAGGCGGGAGCGATCAGAAAAATTTTGCCGTGGAAAGTTATTTATGATGCATTATGGAATGACACGGATCATGGTTTTATAAGTAATGTTAGGAAGTTAATTAATAGAGAAGAAAACTGATAACAAAGTGAATTTATAAAACAAGTTAAAAAGATGTTTTGATATGTAATTCTGTTATTAACATATAATTATCTTGAATAACCACATCAACGAAACGGGGATTTATGGCAATAGAACACCTAACTAATGCAAAAAGTGCAAAAAACGACGAATTTTATACACAATACATTGATATTGAAAAGGAAATATCAGCCTATTTGGATTACAACCCCAATGTATTTCGTGACAAGACTGTATTATTGCCATGTGATGATCCTGAGTGGAGCAATTTTACAAAATTTTTTGCCCAAAATTTTGATCGATTTGGTTTGAAAAAACTGATTAGCACCAGTTACGCTGCTGACAGTAAACCTTACAAAACCGATTATCAACCAACATTATTTGAAACAAACGACCCAAAATTCGATCAAGCTAAGACAATACACAATGGAAAAATATTTACACTTACAAATGATAATAATGGTGATAACAAAGTCAATGTACATGACTTGGAATGGCAGTATTTGAAAGGTGATGGAGATTATAAGAGTAACGAAGTTAAGCGATTACGTGATGAAGCGGATTTTATCATCACAAATCCTCCTTTCTCACAGTTTCGTGAATTTTTAGCTTGGATTTTAGAATCAAGAAAGCAATTTTTGATTATTGGAAGTATCAATTCAATAACTTATAAAGAAGTATTTCCCCTCCTTAAGGAAAACAAAATTTGGTTAGGAAATGGTATGGGGAGGTGGATTTCTGGATTTATTGTTCCAAACTCTTACGAGTTATATGGCACGGAGGCTAGAATCGATCAGGGAGGAAATAGGATTGTTGCGACAAATAGTTGTCTTTGGCTGACAAATATTGACCATGGAAAAAGACATCAGCCATTAAGGTTAATGTCAATGGCGGACAACTTAAAATATAGTTCACATAAGGAAATCAAAGGGAAAGCGACATATGATCATTACGATAACTATGACGCAATTGACGTTCCATTCACAGATGCTATTCCCAATGATTATGAAGGTGTTATGGGTGTTCCCATAACTTTTCTTGATAAATATAATCCTGAACAATTTGAAATTGTTGGTTGTTCATATGATTATGGACGCCCAGATGGTTGGGATAAGAAAATTAATATGTCTGGTTTCATAAATGGTGTGGCAGTTTATAAAAGAATACTAATTAAAAACAGGAAATTATGATATGGAAACAAAATTGATAACCGATATTACGATAAAGGATATTTGCGATGGTTTTGTTTATAACGAGCTGGAAGGCAAAGGACTGTTCGGGCTTTCCGGCAAATTGACCATTCAGCCAGAATACCAGCGCAACTACATCTACGCAGATGGTAAAAAAGACGTGGCAGTAATCGAATCACTCCTCAAAGGCTACCCATTGGGGTTGATCTATTTTAATAAAGTCGCTGAAGACAAATTTGAAGTGCTTGACGGCCAGCAGCGTATCACCAGCTTTGGCCGGTTTGTCACGGACAAGTTCGCAGTCAAAGATGAGAATGGAATGGAGCAATATTTTGGCGGAATAGCAGATGATAAACAAGCCAAAATTCTGAACACCAAAATGCTTATTTATGAATGCGAAGGTACTGAAAGCGAGATAAAAGATTGGTTTAAAACGATCAACATAGCAGGTATCCCGCTCAATGCACAAGAGATCCTGAATGCCGTTTTCTCTGGTCCGTTTGTAACACTTGGCAAAGCAGAATTCAGCAACAGCCAAAACGCCAATGTGCAAAAATGGAGTGCCTATATTAAAGGCAGTGTTAACCGTCAGGATTTCCTAGAACGCGCCCTTGATTGGGTAAGTAAGGGAAACATTGATGGTTATATGGGCCGTCACCGCTACGATAACAACATTAATGAATTAAAAACCTACTTCAATACCGTTCTCGATTGGGTCTCGAGTACATTTATTGACGTTGAGGGCGAAATGAAAGGTCTTGAGTGGGGAAGAATGTATGAGGATTACCATCAAAATCCTTACGACCCCGCTAAAGTTTCAAAGTTGGTTAAGTCCCTCCTCGGTGATCCATATGTGAATAACCGAAAGGGAATTTTTGAGTACATTTTGGGTGGATCGACAGATACCAGATTATTAGATGTGCGTGTTTTTGACGATGCGGTTAAGAAAACAGTTTATACCCAGCAAACCGCAAAAGCTGAAGCAAAAGGTGAATCGAACTGTCCACTCTGCGCAAGTGGACCTGATGCAAACAAAAAGAAAATCTGGAAACTAAGCGAAATGGATGCCGACCATGTAGCCGCTTGGAGCAAAGGCGGCGGCACAAACCAAAAGAACTGTCAGATGTTATGTATCACACACAATCGAGCCAAAGGGAACCGGTAATTCTTTATATCAGGCAATAACAAAAAATTTGTATACACTCATTCTAAACCCCTCGAATTCGAGGGGTTTAAAGATGAGCCATCTTGAGTGGATTAATCCTGCGTCAACCAACAATTATCATATGAATGACCTGGGAGGGTTCTCTTTTCAAATAACAATAGCTTGGAGACCTGGTCCTAATCAATGCTAGCTTCAAGAACACACGAAGTCTCAACACCAAAAATATCCACCACCTTTACGCAAATCAAATGCTGCTCATTTCTTTGATATAGAAAGTGACGATCTGTAATAGTGGGTACAGATTGGTTGTTTGTTTTCTTGAAAGCTCTCCAATTGACTTTGAAAGGGTGCTCAGGAAGATAATCGAAGTCCACCAGCCAAAAATCAATGAAATCAAAACCTGAATGAATGCCTTTCGTGTTTAGCAATTCCAGTTCTTCAGGTAGAATTCCAGATAGCGAAGGGGTAAATTCAGTTAACCTTACATCAACTACTAATCCGATTGCTAAGCGGGGAAGAATATGCGGGTTTGATTTTATTTCGAATCTGAGGTTGCTCCTAAAACCTTCTTCGGACGGGTCATAAATTGCATAATGAACTTCAGCAGCCAGTTTCGCAGGTTTTATGGGTGGTGCCCCTTTGCCACTGTACCAACTTTTACCGCTATGTTCCTTTCCGTACTTAACAGTTTCTCCGAGTTCAAGATCGAGCCGATTATAATCAATGTGGCCATCCGGTTGGTAAACTTCTGAATAAAGTTCAAGTAACTTGAGCCATCTCTCAGGTATGAGAGCCAGAGAATCACGGACAGGTTTTTTAGTTTGATCGGTCATAATAAATCACCCCTTTCATGTTTCATTAATTCTACTAATGATTTGCATTTTATTTCCCGATATCTTCACAGGTTGTGAAAAAGTAATCGAGAGAACAGAACTGTAACTATTGATAGAGATGCAGCGAAAGCGGTCTTTCCTGCTATAAAACAATCAACAATTGCCTTTAACAATTCAGGCGGCGCATCAATGGATGTGCCGCCTGAGTGTTTCTTCTAAATGAAGTTCATTCCCCCATTACCTGGATCTGCACGGTGCGCTTGCGGGCGCGGGTCTGGTCAAAATCAATGAAGTAGATGTTGCCAAACTCGCCCATGTCCAGCTTACCGTCAAAGACAATGACGGTTTCGCTTCTGCCCACCAGGGCGGAACGCAGATGGGCATCTGTATTGCGGCAGCTTTTGGCGTCCTCATCGTGTTCGGCGCCGAACTTCTCAGCTTTGGGGCCGGGGTGACGGTACATGCCTTCTTTGCGATAGGTGGGGATGATCTTTTCCAGGGCGTCAATAAAATCTTCCTGCAAGGTCTCCAACCCGTTCATGGTCACGTCAAAGGCGCACTCATCAATGATGACACAGCAGGTGGTGTGGTGCGAATAGACCACCAGCGTGCCATTTTGAATGCCCGATTTCTTGAGCGCCTCTTTGGCATATTGCGTCACATTATGGAAGGTGGGCATCCCTCCCTTGGATTCCAAATGGATTTCTTCTCGATA
>CAZWKK010000072.1:0-8757 GCA_964634855.1 uncultured Anaerolinea sp. | reverse complement strand
AGCGCAAGACAAACATTCGCGGCACGTTCCGGTTTCATTATACGGAATTATACAGATCGATGAAACCTGTCATGTGTGACATATTTATACCCTGAGAGAGATAGCCCGGGTACACCTACCGAAAACCCTGATATTATGAAGATTCATCTTCGGGGATAAACAATGCCTTGATCATTGATTCTTTGCCTTCCCGTAGTAACTGATAGGCTTCCAGTGCCTGAGAGAAATGGAAACGGTGAGTGATGATTTCTTCAGTGCGCAGTTTACCGGACGACATGTAAGCAACATTGGCCAGCCACGCTGAACCGGGATAAGGAGCTGAAAACGAATTCCAAGAGCCATACATCTCTTGTTCGTAACGCACCAAACGATTGAACAACCTGGGAGTCAGGCTCACATCTTTGTTCGGCAGACCCATATAAATAATTTTTCCACCCTTACAAGCCATACCGATGGCAGCAGCCTGAATTGCTGCGACCCCACAAGTATCCACCACCACATCCATTCCCCGTCCAGCAGAGAGCTTGAGAACTTCATCAATTCCATCCGTGCCGGGAAAGTTCCTGACAGGAATAGCTCCAAGGCGACCGGCGACAGCAAGACGGTGTTCAGAGATATCCAAAACAAACACCCTACCTGCACCGAGTATTCCGGCATGCTGTACAGCAAAAAGTCCCAAATTGCCGGCGCCTAAGATCAGTACATCATCGCCTGCGCTCACACGTTTATCCATGCCATGCAACACCACCGAGGCAGGCTCCAACACGCCAGCAGATTCGTATGGGAAATTTTCAGGCAAGATAATTAAATTTTCGACCGGGGCAACCACAAACTCCGCACAGCCACCATTGCGTCTGGAACCCAGGTAATCGTAATGGTCGCAGAGTGAATACCTTCCACGTTTACACCATTCGCATTCGCCACAGGGAATGAGCGGCGCGACCGCCACTCTTTTATTGAGAAAACTGCGGTCAACCCCTGCACCAAGTTCCACAACCAACCCCGCGATTTCGTGGCCAAGAACGATCGGATAGTGGTAAGCCGTAGTACCCAAGGCACGACCAATATCAGATGAACACACCCCCACCGCCTTTACAGCCACTTTTACCCAACCCGGCTCCACCTGCGGATCGGGGATTTCTTCCCAACTAATATTTCCAGGTGAATGAACAACTGCAGCTTTCATATTTTTCCTTCTCCATACTGTGCTCGCCGACCCAAATCTTCAAGATGCGTGGACTTCTTTGTTTCCAAGATATTCACGCCAATATTCAACGGATTGTTTAATCTCCGGTATCACTTTCGGTTCCTGTTCAGGTGATTCGCGATGGAAAACCTCCAATGCTAGGAACATATCTTTCACGCCGGTGGAATCAATTGCCGCAATAGCCCTGGCGGGGTCAACATCCCCAACCTGATTGTATTCAGGAGTAAAGGGCCAATGCCGACTGTTATCCGTATCTGATTGTTGGAGGTGGACGATCCGGGTGATATCGGAGAGTTCAGTCAGCCAACGATAACGATCACGTTCCTGAAGGTGCGGCGCGTGACCAATATCCTGGCAAACATAGGTCGGTACACCTGCATTTTCGTTCATCCGCTGATACAGTTCCCGGGTGCCGGAAATGGTATCGGGAATCTCGCGTTTGGTGGACATGGTCTCGAAGTACAGATATTCCAGCCGACACTCCCTGGCATAGAAAGTAAGCTCCCGCCACAAGCGGATAGCTTCATTGATCCTTTCTTCACGACGATCAGGATCGCCGGCATCATTCACTGTGATCACGCCAAAGGGACTACCAGCCGCACGGGCACCTACATCCGCTGAAAGGCGAATAAAAGCCTTATACCAATCAAACCACATCATGCGTGTCTTTTGATCGGGGTGCATCAAAAGATTGCGACGAGTGAAAACACCAAAGAAAGCAGAATGGATTGTAATTCTGTACTTTTGAATATTCTTTAATGTCCTTTCGATATACTCTTCGACAATTGGACGGGGCCAAAGCGGATCTACCAGATCGGTGGAGAACTGGACATAATCCAATCCCCATTCTTCCCGCACCAAACGCGTCCAGACTTCCGGTTCGGGAAAACGATTCCCCGAACCAATAAGATTAATGCCCAAAGCGTATTGTGTCATGGTATTGTCCCTACATTCCACAGGTAATGATCGTCTTCAACCGCGGGGAGGCATCTGCTTCTTCGATTGCCTGCGGCAATTGCGAAAGGGGATAATGATGTGTAATCACACCTTCCAGGTTGAAGCTATGCTTCGCCAACAAATCCCGGGTCTCGAGGAAAGCTGAGACATTTGCCCCGGTAATGCCGGTAATTGTCACCTCACGATAGTGGATAGCCCTACTGTCAATCGTGACCATTGCCTGCTCTGAGGGAAGCCCGCCGAAGAAGTTCACCCGACCGTGGACAGCTGCCAGGCTAGGGGCAAGCTCATCCATATCCTTCGCAGAGCAAGCAACGATGATAATGTCAGCGCCTCTGCCATCCGTCAACGCCAAAATCTTATCCTTCAGGTCAACTTCACGTGAATTGATGATATGGTCCGGCTTTGCACTGGCAGAGAGTTCTTTCCATTCATTGTTAATAACTGAAACCATCACCTGCCTGACTCCCATTGCCTTTGCAAGGCAGGTCATCAGATAAGTGACCACACCGCCACCAATAATAAGTACAGAATCATCCGGTTTGGGATGGCATGCCATCAACCCACGATAAGCGCAAGTGGTAATCTCCATCAAGGCACCTTCATCCCAGGTAAAATCCGAGGGTATGGCGATCACATTGCCCTGTTCGAAAGCCACCGCCGGTACTGCCATATATTCAGCGAAACCGCCATCCAGGCTGATGCCAAAGGCATCATAATCTGCACATAACTGGGTGTACCCATCGCGGCAGTCTTTGCATTCTCCGCAACCCACATTCGGCGCGAGCGTAACACGATCACCGATCTTGAATCCTTTTACGATGGGATCCAGCTCGACAATTTCTGCTGCCGCTTCATGCCCCAGGATACGAGGCTGCCCGGGGGTAATATGAAAATGCCCGAAATGATAGATTCGTTTGTCAGTACCACACAAACCACAAGACATTACCTTTAATATTGCTCCTCCAGCAGGCAACTGTGGTCTGGGCACTTCTTCAATGCGAATATCTTCTATACCGTAAAATCTAGCTGCCAACATTTTCCACCTTCGTCTTTACAATATGATAGAGGATCGGATTTATACTTCCATGCCATAGCGATGAATCTTATGGGTTGGGTATAGCGAAAGTTGGGGAATGGTTACATCAGGCGTACGGGTGGCAACAAACAGGGCAGCTTCAGCAACATTTTCCACATCGATACAGCTTTCATAGATACCTTCCTTCAGTTCTTTCTGATCCAGCCAGCCATCTATATAAGCGGGTTTGTCGCCATCGAACAATCCCTTGTCAATAATCTGTGTCATGGGGGTTTTTACATGAGAGGGATTAATTACGGTGACACCGATCTTTTTATCCTTACCTTCGAGCAGGATGTTCTTGCTCAAACCCATCATGCCATGCTTAGAAGCACGATACGGTGAATGACCCGGTCCGGATGCCACTTTCGCAGAGGACGAACCCAGGTTGATGATGCGACCGCCAGTCGATTGTTTTTCCATAACGCGAAATGCCTCACGGCAACAAAGAAAAACACCGGTCAGATTTGGCCCAATCGTTTTATTCCATTCATCCAAGGTAACTTCGGTAATGCCGGGAGCCAGAGAGTCGCGTCCGGCACTATTCACCAACAGATCCAGCCGCCCCCATGTGTTTACGGTTTCACGAAAGAAATTGATGACCTGATCTTCCTGAGAAACATCAGCGACCACGGATTTGCATTCGGCACCCGTGGCAGAAATTTGCTTTTGGACCTCAGCGAGTTTTTCTTCATTAATATCCACCAACATTAACTTGCAGCCATGCGCAGCAAATGTTTTTGCAATGGCTTCACCGATGCCGGAGGCGCCACCCGTAACAATGGCGATTTTACCGGCTAATCTTTTTTCTGTTGATTCCATGGAAAAATCCTTTCTATGGTGAACATTTGATTAAGAATCATCCTTACGAAAATCATTTTGAAGAACAGGATCACTTCCTTACCGTGGAAGCCTGTTTTTCCATTTCACTAAATAACTCTGGCGTGAGGTCAATATGTAAGACCTGGGCAACCACCTGAGTCCAACCGTGAACAAAATATAACCAGCCATCTTCGACTGTGAGAAGCCGGGATTCTTGCTGTGCTTCGGCCTGATGGAGAAAATCCAACTCACCCCTATAGTTAAATTCCCAAGCGATGCCATGTCGGGGAAATTGTGCCTGCCAGGTAATGGGAGAACCCGGAGAATCCTTACCCATACCGGTAGCGTTGATTACAACACTCCCCTCGGGCAGTTTTGCCATAATTGCATCATTTACTCCGGCATCTTGGTTGCAAATGTATTCGAATTTGATATCTGTTTCATTTGCACCGACCATCTCCTGCATCCCATCCAGACGGTGTTGGGAGCGGTTGACAACAATAAATTTTTTGGGACGGTCGGCAGCATCTTTTTTTCGTATCAAATGCAACGCGGTTGCCACGGCGGAACCACCGGAGCCAAAACACAATACCTCGGCACCAGACCGCCCGAAGTAGTTCTTGCCCAAGATGGCTTCCATCGACAAACCGGCAGTAATAGGGTCTTTAGCATGCCCTTCCAACCTGCCATTTAACTTGGAGATGGAGGACACTTCATTGCAGATTGTGGCATAAGGATCAAGATAGTCGAACATATCGTGCGAAGCGACCAACAGATTGATCTTGTGGGTAGTTACCAATGCACCCAAGGTGAGCGGATCATATTTAATCTGTGCGACGGAACACCGGTAGTTCTCTGGCAGATCGTTCATCGGATGATCAATTCCATCGAGAATAACTTCTTCACGTCCCAACACTTTCATCCAAAGCGGGAAAACTTTGTTAATGGATGATTTGCGTGTGGTGACCCCAATAAAGTAAAAGGTTGGGACTTTATTTTGTTTTACAGGATACGATTGGACTGTTGTCATACCATAATCTCCCATTCAATTTGACAGGGCGCAGGGTTAGCCGGAGTGGCTGCTGCAAGATTCGACGGCGGCTTTAAAATCCTTTGCCCGTTGTGTTATTTCAGAAAAGCGCCCCGCTTTGGCAAAGTCAGCCGGACAAAGCTCACTTCCCACCCCCACAGCAATCACACCCGCAGAGAACCATGCAGCGACATTCTCAATATTCACCCCACCTGTCGGCATAAGCGGAATATCAGGGAATGGACCTTTAAGTGCTTTGATATAGCCGGGACCAACCAATGAACCAGGGAATACCTTGACCACATCCGCGCCCAAGCGATGTGCCAGTTCCACTTCGGTAGGGGTGAGCGAACCGACCATAGTAAGCAAACCAGAAGCGACCATCGCGCCGATCAGATCTGGATTGCAGATCGGACTGACCAAGAAGCGCGCTCCAGCATCTTTCGCCGTCTGTGCCTGTCGAGGCTGAGTGAGCGTCCCCATGCCAAGGATGATCGCATCACCAAATTTGCAGTCCAAGATTTTGACAACCTCTTCAGCTTTGGGGGTGGAATAAGTAATTTCGATTCCCTGAATGCCGCCCTGTACCAATGCATCGACCATTTGTACGGTAAGTTCAGGCGATGGACCACGAATGACAGCAATTATTTTTGTTTCTTGAATCAGCGATAACAAAGTATGTTTATCCATAAAGTTCTCCACTAAAAAGTAACTTAAATTACCGGATGCAGCGGCGGAGTTCCACTTAAAACTGCAAGGCAATCGTGCAGCGTCATTCGTCCCATATTGTTGGTCGCTTCATCCGTATGCGAGCTAGTGTGCGGTGTGGTAATAACCTGCTCAAGTTGAAATAGGGGGTTGTTCATATCCGGAGGTTCCGGGTTGAACACATCCAGGGCTGCACCGCGCAAAACTCCAGATTCAAGCGCAGCAAGTAAAGCGGCGTTGTCGATCAATTCACCCCGTGCGGTATTGACGAGGAAAGCGCCTTTCTTTACTTTCTTTAAGAAATCCTCATTCACCATCGATCTTGTTTGGTCGTTCAAAGGGCAATGCAATAAAATGAAGTCTGATTTTTCCAACAACTCGGTCAGACTGACATAGGTAACAGCGTAGAGATCGGCAAAAGCTTCATCCGAACACATGTCGCAAGCGAGGAGGTGGCAGCCAAAACCGAACAGCCTTTGAGCAGTTTGCCGGCCAATAGCACCCAACCCGATCAGACCAACAGTCTTGCCTTCGAGTGAGACGCCATTCAAACGAGGCCATTTCCCCGACTTCATGCTCTGAAAAGCTGCCGGGATATTGCGCGTCATGGAAAGCAACAAGCCGACGGTCAGTTCCGCTACCGAAGCTGAATTAGCGCCAGGTGTATTCGTGACGACGATGTTGTGCGCCCGGGCTGCATTGAGATCCACATTATCCACGCCCACCCCGTAACGCGAGATCACTTTCAGCCTATGGGCGGCTGCAATTACCGCCGCGTTGATCTCATCCAACCCGGCAATATAGCCATCGAAATCGGAGATGATCGAAAGTAAATCAGTCTCTTTCAGCGGTTTGCCGGTGGTGTTGTAAACCACGGAGCCTACGCTGGCTTCCAATTGAGCACGGATGCCGGGATCGGCAGATCCAAAAGAAGTGGGCGTAACCAGAATTCGCGAGTCTCGAAGGTACATAAGACTACCTATTTCCCTACCCAGTGTGGGTTATCGATAATTTCCACCTTAGAGGCTTTTTCGACCATCAATTTACGAAAGCCCTTGGTTTCGATTGTTCCGTAGTCATGACCAGCATCACCCGGGTAGACAAAAAAGGTGATGAGGTCATCGGCCCCTACATTGATAGAGCGATGCGCCCAACGACAAGGGACGTACAAGACACGCCCAGGAACCAGTTCTTCGGCTGACCATTCCCCTTCGGGAGTTTCCATCATCATGTAACCGTGACCCTGCAGGCAGTAATAGACCTCTGCCGTATCCAAGACCTGATGAAAATGCCCCTTGGTCATATTAAATTCGTCACCTACTTTGCCGGGATGAACAATAGAGGTGCCCAGCTGCAATTCACCGGCCTTCTCGGGGACTTTGTCTTCGTAAACTTCGTAGATTACCGTATCTTCCAAAGCAATGCGGCGCGCAAATTCCTCTTCATCCAAAAACTGTCCCGTCAGCGAAGATAGACGGCGAACCAGATGATTGTGATGCGGAGTCAATACAGCTCCAGGGAAGCGAATTTCGGATGTAAATGGTTTCATTCGTGAGCTCCTAAACTTTTAATTTGCAAAAGCAGCCAGAGTTCTGGCGACATTTTTACCCAAGAGTTTGGTGATTGTTGAAGAACCCCTCCCACATATACTTTCAAGGCGAGGCTTGATCCGCTCCAGCAGTCCCACCAATCCAGGACCACCTGCGTAATTCTTCCATAGTGATGATTCGGCCATATCGGTGGCAAGCACCAATTGATCCTCAAAACCCGCTGCAAGCATTTTTTGAAGCAACGGCCAGACATTTTGCTCAGGATCATATTGGGGGCGGAAGAAAGTATCATATTCCAGCAGTACTCCGGTTTTTGCCAATTCAACGTGCAGGCCAAAATCGGTACGTTTATCCACATGACAAACAATCAAACGGTGCGGCGCCATCCCGTTGCGGAGAAAATAGCGGACAAATAATTCTGCCTGTGCTCCCCTTTCTGTGTGCATTTCAACCGCACATCCCACCTCCCGTGCAGCAGAGGCGACCGCCTGCAATAACGGCTGCGACATTTTTGCGAAGTTCGCACAACAGGCAATCTTAATGAAGCCTGCCTTTACCGGTCTTTCATCATTGGTAGTTTCCAATACACTTTTGGTCAACTCAGCAATAAAAAAATCGGCTGCTTTCGTTTCGGTGGTATCGAACAGCCAATAATCAGGCGGATAGTATTTGGTCAAGTGAAAGCCAGTACTGGTCACAATATTTACACCACTGTTCTCAGAAAGCCAAGCCAAGTGGTGTGCATCCCTACCAGCACCACACGGCTGGCAATCGATCTGACTTCCGCCCCCAGCACTGCGATATTCCTTCAATTCCTCAAGTTGGATGGACTCGTTATCCAATACCGGCAAATTCTCACCAACACCAACAACCCGGCTAATCCAAAGATGGTTATGTGCGTCACAAAGCCCCATATCAGCGGCTTTGATATTTCCGCAAACACACTGGATGAATGAGGATGGGGAGTTATTTTTCATCTTGATTGTCAGCTCTTCGGATATTTCGGTTGACTAATCCAACGCACGCCATTTATCATGCTTGCGGACCAGGTTGATCTCGAAGCGGGCCCGGTCGCCACGATGAAAGGCTCGATAAAATTCCAGCGTCGTTCCATCATCCAAATAACTCCACGCTTCCAAACGGATGACGGGATCACCTTCATCAATTCCGAGCAATATCGCATTTTCACTACTCACGGAAGCAGCTTCAAAAGTACGATAAGAGCGGGAAATACTAATGCGGCACTCTTCCTCCAGAAAACGGTAGAGGGAACGATCCGTCAGATCAACCTCTTCCAAACGGGGACAGAGAACTGCGGGCAAATAACTGGTGACCACAACCAGCGGTTCATCATCCACAAAGCGAAGGCGGTGAATTTCGAATACATCGGCACCTGCTTCGATGT
>CAZWKK010000071.1:7602-8766 GCA_964634855.1 uncultured Anaerolinea sp. | reverse complement strand
TCGCGTCCCTGGTGGTTTTGGGCGCACTGACAGCCTGCTCTACCACCCCTGTGACCGTCACCACCAGCCCCAACGTTCCTACAGTGAGCGCTTCTGGCCACGGTGAAGTGTATATGGCCCCTGACCTGGCCTACATCAATATTGGTGTTCATACTGAAGATCCCTCTGTTTCGGCTGCCCTCACTGCCAACAGCAATCAGGCCAAGGCCGTTGCTGATGCGTTGGTTGCCCTGGGTGTTGAAACCAAAGACATTCAGACCAGCAACTTCAGCGTTTACCCCATGAGCACGTATGCTCCTGATGGCACGATCTCCGGCAAGTACTATGCGGTAGATAACACCGTCTACGTGACCGTGCGTGACCTAAGCAAATTGGGTACCCTGCTCGATAGTGTGGTTAGCTCAGGTGCCAACTCCATCAACAGCATCAGCTTCGATATTGCTGACAAAGCTGCTGCATTGGCCCAGGCTCGTGATCTGGCTATCGCTGATGCAAAAGCTGAAGCTGAAGGCATTGCCAAAGCTGCCGATATTCAATTGGGCGCTATGCAGAACATCAGCATTTCCAGCAACAGCGGTGGTGGTGTCTATGATGGTAAGGGCGGCATGTACGCTGCCAACTCTTCCGTCCCTGTGTCTGCCGGTCAGCTCCTCATCTCTGTGGATGCTTACCTGACCTACGCGATCAAGTAATTTTCTCTCACTCCCATAGCAAAAAAGTCCCCGCCAGGCAATTGGCGGGGACTGCTGTTTAATATTTGATGGAACTGATCAGGTCCAGTTTTTTGAGGCTATGAGTGGCGATAATGCGCCTGACCGTTCCTGTGAGGCCGCGCATCACCAGGCTGTCGGTGCGGGCGCCATCGGGGAAGTAGGTGACTCCTTCCAGCAGATCGCCGCTGGTGATGCCGGTGGCGGCAAAGAAGACGTCATCTGAGGAGACTAGGTCGTCCATGCACAGTACGCGGTTGAAGTCCAGACCCATAGCTTTGGCTCGGTCGAGCTCGCTCTGGTTGCGGGCATACGGCTTGCCCATGATGTTGCCGCCAGTACAGCGTAGCGCCGCTGCCGCCAGCACACCTTCAGGTGTGCCACCCACGCCCATCAGCACATCAATGCCGGTGCCGGGGATGGAGGTCATCAGCGCGCCAGCCACATCGCCATC
>CAZWKK010000071.1:3019-7502 GCA_964634855.1 uncultured Anaerolinea sp. | reverse complement strand
GCCAAAGCCACGGTGGAGATGGAGTTGGGCAGGCCAAAGGCCAGCGGCCGCGTGCCATCAATGGGGTCCACGGCAATGTCTACTTGAGGGGATTGTCCGGTGCCCAGCTTTTCACCGTTGAACAACATGGGCGCTTCGTCCTTTTCACCCTCGCCGATAACGATGACCCCGTCCATCTCGACGGTGTTGAGCAACAGGCGCATGGCATCTACTGCGGCGCCATCGGCGCGGTTCTTATCACCGCGGCCCATAAAACGTCCAGCGGCCAGGGCGGCCGCTTCGGTAACCCTCACCAGATCAAGTGCCAGGTTGCGGGTCGGTTTTGAATCTACCATTTTCAAACTCCTGTCGGGTTCTAAGATGGAGAGAGACAAAAAAATTAAAGGAACAGTTGTATGATGTAAAATCCGATGGCGAGTGCCCAGAGCGATGAATCAATGCGGTCCAAAATACCGCCGTGTCCGGGTAAGATGTGGCTGCTGTCCTTCAGGTTGAACTGACGTTTGAGCATGCTTTCGGCAAAATCACCCAGAGGGGTGACCAGCGCCAGAATGGTGCCCAGAATAAACCCATGGATGGGTAGAATTGCAGGTACATAAGCATGGCAGACCAGGGTGAGCAGCCAGGTGGTCAGCGCGCTAAAAAGCACGCCGCCAAAGTAGCCTTCCCAACTCTTTTTAGGACTGATGGCGGGGGCGATCTTGTGTTTGCCCCAACGAATGCCCACAAAATAGCCACCCGCATCGCCGATGGAAGCGGCGAAGAGCACGATGAGCGTCCAGATCAGCCCATTGGGCAAGGCGCGCAAGGCAATTGCATACCCGGCCAGCCAGCCCAGGTAGAGCGCCCCGCTGATGGTGATGGCAAAGTTGAAGGCTGCCTGCGGCACAGAGCGAGCCTGCTGAACGGTGGCCACAGCCACGGATGAAAGTACCAGCAGGGTGAGCCAGAAGTCCATGTATTGATAAGCAAAGAGTGCGCGCATCAAAACAGCGCTGCCCGTAAAGACCACCAGCAAGAACAAGGATGGAGCATACCCGGCTACCCGGAACATGCGCCAGTATTCCCAGGCAGCCAGGCAGAGGGGTAAAGTGATAAAAATGGTAAAAGGCCATCCTCCGAGATAAATGAAGATGGCCACCAGTGGCACGAGGATGCCTGCCACAATGAGTCGTTTTTTAAGAGATGAATCAGCCATTCTTTTCGTCGCTGGATACTTTGCCGTAGCGTCTATCGCGTTTACCAAAATCCAAGATCGCCTGACGCAATTCTTCTTTACCAAAATCTGGCCAGTACACCGGGGTGATGAACCATTCTGAGTAGGCACTTTGCCAGACCAGAAAGTTGCTGAGGCGCAACTCGCCGGAGGTGCGGATGACAAGATCTGGGTCCGGGGTCCCGGCAGTGAACAGGGCGGCGCTGATGGCTTGCTCGGTCACCTCTTCTGGGCGAACGCCGGCTTTGATGAGCTGCTGAACCGCATACACGATCTCATCCCGACCGCCGTAGTTCCAGGCGATGGTGAGGTAGAGATTGGTGTTATTCTTGGTTACCTGAATGGCATTCTTTACTTTGGCGGCCAATCCGGCGGGCATGGCTTCCAGGCGGCCGATGTGGCGGATGCACACGCCTTCCTGGTGCAACTCATCCAGTTCGTTCACCACTACAGATTCCAACAGCATCATCAGGCCGTTGACCTCTTCTTTGGGGCGGGCCCAGTTTTCGGTGGAAAAAGCATAGATGGTGAGGTAAGGGACGTTGAATTCTACACAGGCCCGAATGACCTTGCGCAGCGATTCGGTTCCGGCACGGTGACCTTCTATGCGCGGCAGACCGCGGCTTTTTGCCCAACGTCCGTTGCCATCCATGATGATGGCAATATGTTTGGGCAGTTTGGTAAATTCTTCAGACATGAGAAACTGATCAGAAGGTTAGACCTCCATGATCTCCTTTTCTTTATGATCACCCAACTTATCGATCTCTGTGATGAATTTATCGGTCAGCTTTTGCAACTCTTCTTCGCCAAGCTTCAGATCATCTTCTGAGATCATTTTTTCTTTTTCAAAATCTTTCAGATCTTTCATCTGATCGCGGCGAATGTTACGGATGGCGATACGGCTGTCTTCCAGACGTTTCTGCACCATCTTTACCAGATCGCGGCGGCGGTCTTCGGTGAGGGGGGGCAGGTTCAAGCGGATGACCTTGCCATCATTGTTGGGAGTGAGACCCAGGTCTGAGGCCAGGATCGCTTTTTCGATGATCTTGAGGGTGGTCGGGTCGAACGGACGGATGAGCAAAGCACGCGCTTCAGGAACGCTGATGCTGGCGAGCTGCAGAAGGGGTGTTTCCATGCCGTAGTATTCGACAGGGAGTTTCTCAACCAGGCTGGGATTGGCGCGACCCGTACGGATGGTAGTGAGGTCTTCTTCCAGAGCCTGAATTGCTCCTTTCATGCGGTTTTCTGCATCCTTCAGAATGTCTTTAATCATGGGAGCCTCCAGCGGGATTGGTGATTATGGGGGTATTCAAGTTTATATCTGTTGAACGATTTATAGGATACCTTAAAAGTCGAAAAAAATCCATGAGCAAAAGCCTTTCAGCTTCGCTGGCCTGATTATTGCATTAAATCGAGTAGCAAGAAAAAGGGAAATTGGCTCTTGACTTAATAGAAAATACGTTCTATAATAATTATAGAACAGAATATCTAGTAGAGCTGGCCCGGTACTTGCATTAATGAATGTAGAACCTGACCGCTGGATAGGAGCGATGAATGAACACTGGTATGCTGTGGTTTGATAATGATCCAAAGATGGATATTGTGGCCAAGATCCAACGCGCTACTGAGTATTACCAACATAAGTACGGTCAGAAGCCGGATCTTTGCTACGTGCATCCCAGTATGATCCCTGAAAAGCCCACCCGGAATACCGGCATTGAGGTACAGGGCAACCAGATGGTGCTCCCCAACCATTTTTGGCTGGGAGTCAAAACCAGCGCACGAGTCTAACAACGATCTTCACCGATCATTTGAGGCTGCGTCCTTTATCCCCGGGCCGCAGTCTCTTTATTTAAGCATTCTCAGCTTCTAAATCTTTTTTGAATAACAAACGTAAATTCCAACCTATGACAACCAAACCAATTAGATGAAAGAAAGCACTCTCATATGATTCCAGCCAGATAGTCATTCCCGTGTCAGCAAGGTATAAAACCAGACCAATGAACACGGCAGTTTTGTTTTTCTTGTTGCCTAAGTAACCAAACAGGGCAAAGAGTAAAGAAAAGAGGAAAGACACTGTCATTCCCACCACGGTGATGAGGTTGATGCGCTCTGGCAGGTAATATTTGAGTGCCACCATCAAATGGTCGAGAAATTGCGAAATTCCCAACCCGATCACATAAATTGATCCGTAATCTAGGATAGAGAAGATGGAATTGACAAACGAAAGCACAGCCACCAGATAGAACCAGTAGAAGCGGTTTGGATTCTGTTGTTCAGATGTTGTGAGTGATTCAATTGGGTCTGTCATGGGTTGGCTCCTCGTTGATGAAATAGATGGAGAAAGGGGAGACGATTGATGAACTACTTGATTATACAGGAGAGAAGAAATTGACCCGGCGAATAAATTCCACCGGGTCAAAAACATTTAATTATCGATAATTAGATTAATGCATTCCATCATAATAGTGGTCATTGCCGATCTTTTGCGGATCAAGTATCGGAATGGCGGGGTCTTCCTTTTTGCCCTTGAGCATAACAAGCCCGGAGATCAGACCTACCAGCGCCCAGATGTGGAAAGCCCCATCCAGATAAGCGCCCAAAATCAGGCAAAGAATTCCATCAAGCCCGTAGAGCACCACGCCGGTGATGATGGCACCTTTCTTCTTTTTGTTGCCCAGCACACCAAAAAGAATAAACAGGCCGGAGAAAAGCAGCGATATGACCAGACTGAAAACGTAGATGATCTTTGTGTCTGATTGAAGTCGTTCTGTAATTCCAATTGCGATTCCATCTACCAATTGAGTGATGCCCAGGCCAAAGATAAATGAAAAAGTGGATTTTGCAAGGGCCAGGATCGAATTAATGAAGGATAGACCGCCAATCCAGTAAAACCAGCTCATGTGGTTCTTGAACTTGCCATCTTCTCTTAATTGACCCTTGATCTTCGCAATTTCAGAATTGCTAATTGAAGGCGGTGTTGACACAGACATAGTGGAACGCTCCATTTATTGGGATGTATGGTTTTTAGCTGGCAGGGAATTAATTTAAACTGGTAAATCAATGAGATAAGGTAAATTCTTCCCCCAGATGAGATGATTATATAGTAAATTTTGCAGAGGGCAAATAAATTTCTGGTGAAGATCTATTCTGGCAGCACCCACTGGCTAAACAGATTGCTCAGGTCGCAACTGCAATGGGTTTCAGCCAGTTTTTTGAACTCACTGCTGGTACCAATTCCCCATTCATTTTGCTGCACATAGTCGC
>CAZWKK010000071.1:0-2919 GCA_964634855.1 uncultured Anaerolinea sp. | reverse complement strand
AGGGTGAAGGCAGGTATGCCGTTGACGCTGGCATCTGAGTTAAACAAGGCTTGGTTGATGCCGGTTATGCCAGGGTACTCAATACCGTAGGCGCCGTCCATCGGAATGCAGACAACATCAAATTCAGTATAGGGGTAGGGGGCAAAGCGCTTTGAATAACTGTTCAGCGCATCAACAGCACTTTGCAGAGCCACTTTGGAGCCTTCCACCTGGTCGGCGCGGGTGTAAACATTGACCACGGTCTGCCCATCAGACTGACTGAGCACGGTGTAGTCTTCGCTGCCAGCCAGGTAAAAATCTCTGGCGGGGCCAGCGGCAAAGACGAGCGTTTGTTGTTCGCCGCTGGTGCTTTCAACAACTTTTAGGCCGGAGGCTACCAAAGTCATGGCTTTGGGAGCCGTCACCTGCACTAAATAGAAACTGGCATCCTGAAACGTGGTATCTGCATTGGGCGGAACCAGGCCATCGTGCCAGCCATTCTCATCATAGACCGGGATGGAGGGGAAAACCCCGTCCAATGCCAGCAAGCCGTCTTTGTAGGCAAAAAGCCCGTAATTTCCGGCCGTCTCTGTGGGGATGGTTACGGCAAAATCCATCTTAATCAGGATACTTTTGCCCACCTGCAGGGCAGCAGGCAGGGTTACCTTCAAGCTGGCCTTGCCGCTTTCATAAATGGGTTCAACGGGCTGGTCATCAACAACCAGGTTGCTGATGGTGGAAACGCCGCCTTCCATATTGGGGAAGAGCTGAAAGTAGACCTCGTTCAAAGCCTCAGTTTCACGGTTGGTATATTGCACCTCTTCGTGCCCGCTCATAGAGGTATAGGTCTCGTCCAGCGTTACGGAAACATGATACACACTGGCGCCGGGCAAGCCAGAAAGCTGGCTTTGCTGGCTACTTACCAACCCTGAACTGTAGATACTGCGATCCGTCCAATTGGCAAGATCAGCGGGCAATGAGGCCACCGGCACGCTGATGGGATTAATTTGGGTGGTAACCGGATTAGGTTCTTGTGTGGAGAGGGATTTTGGCGAGCAGGCACACAGAAAAACGAGCAATATGAGAAATAACCAGTATCGAGGTGGTTTCATTTTCCTCCCATTCACAGGTATTCTGTGGTTTTTAGGATCTCTATGCTTTTTGGATCCAAAAAGCCTTTGTAGTATTTATCGATCAGCTTCTTGAAAAGGACTTCATCCGGTGCGGCCAGATTAAAAAGAGTGAGGCAAGAGCGAAACTTCAGATCATCTGGATGGCCAAAGATCTGGGCAGCTGTTTTGTTTCGAATGTTCAAAACGATCTCGCAGCATTCACGCAAACGAGAACCCAACACAGGGTGAGCTAAATACATGCGAGCCTCTTGCAGATTCTCTAAAGAGTAATATCTCGCCATCTCGTTAACGCCCAACCCTTTGATCTGCGGAAAAATGTACCACATCCAATGCGTTCGTTTTACACCATCATTGAGCTCTTCCAGCACCTGTTGATAGATCGGACGCTGGGCCGAGACAAATCGTTGAAGCGTGAGTGGTTCATTTTCCATTAAAAACCCTTCTAATAACCGATTGGTATATAAACTATACATCGAATTCGATGCTCATGTCCAATTTGGTGTCATATAGCGGTGCTTTTCTTAAAATATTTTACAGAATGTTAATAATTCTTCATCTCCTGCACTGGTTGGAGTAGAATCTATAGGACAGGGAGAGATAATTCCTGTCTCTAGAAAGCGGAAAGTCCAGATAGATTGCTTTGTGGAGAGACCATGTCGAAATTCAAGTATCCCTTCTCGTTTACTGAAGATGTATCCAACCAGAAATCCGGAACTCTGACTCTGGACGAACCGCTTCCCTACCGCTCAAAAGCACAGGAAAGCGGTTTTTATCGCACCGGGAAGCTTGAGCTAAACGATGACCGTTCTCTGGATCTGGTGCTGTATCATAACGAACACACCGCCAAGTTCATCTATCTGCGTCAGTGTAAGGCAGAAGATTCTTTGATGCACATCATAGGCATGAACGGAGATCTCAAAGGTTTCGATGGAGAGATCACCCTGCCCGGGCAACTTTGCTTAGGAGCAGAGCGCTCTTACCTCACTGGCAATGCCATCAATTTGATCTTTCAATCCCCCATTCTGATCCCTACATTTAATACATACCAGCAGAACAATATTGCTGTTTTCCCCATTGCCCGCGAGGGGTTGAAGTATCAGGTACAAGACGCCATTTTCCAGAGTTATGGCTACCTGTGTGATGAGGTGGTGCTGGATGCCCACCATGTGTTTGATAGTTCTGTGCCGGTGTACAGCCGCACGGTGGAATTAACCATTTTCAAAGACAAAGATCTGGATGCTCACCAAAAGGAAAAGATCGCTGTGGCCTTCTTTGCCGATAGCATTGCAAGCGGTCTGGTAATGAAAGAGGTTATCGCTCGGGTCAAAGAACGCTTTGAGAACCTTAAACAGGTTGAGGTGGTGGCTCCGCTAGCCTCCATCCGCGGATTATGCCGTCTGGCGCAATCAGACCTGAACCGCGATTTTAACGTCCGCGTGCACGTTTTTGAGACATTGCTCAATGCTTTGCCCCCCGATTACTACTACTCCGCTCATTATGATATTCCTGAACTGCACATCGTGCCGGATCAAGATGCCGTTTACCGTGAATGGTGGGGGCGGGATGACCAGGGCAACTTCATTGCTGATACCGCTTGTGCCGGTTACGGTTGGAGTGAGGCATTCTACTCACCGCGCAAACAGATCCAGATGATGAATAGCCAATTACAGAGTCGCCATAATTTGACCATTGCCGATATCGTCAAGCGCAACGTGTTCAAATAGCTAGATCAGTTCTTTACGCAGGTCAAAAACGGTGGTCGTATCTGGCAAGGTGTGTGCCTGGCTGACGATCTGATAGCCCATGT
>CAZWKK010000070.1:0-8884 GCA_964634855.1 uncultured Anaerolinea sp. | reverse complement strand
GAAAAACGCCAGAGCGGCGATTGGGTGGCCCTGGTTTGCCGCTGCGAGTAACTTTTCTTGTACATAAATCCGCTAGAGAATATCTAGCGGTTTTTATTTTGTGTGGTTTGACAAGTTTTCAGGCTATCGCTAAAATGAAAGTCTATACACGCTCCAAATGAGGCAGTTCCTTGAACAAGTGGCCAGGCAAATACATCATCGGACTCACAGGCAATATTGGCACCGGTAAAAGCGTCATCCGGCGAATGCTGGAGCATTTGGGCGCGTACGGTATTGATGCTGATGCGCTGGCCCACCGTGCTTATGCCAAAGGGGCCCCTGGCTATGATAAGGTGCTGGAGGTCTTTGGCCGCTACATCCTCAATGAAGATGAGCAGATCGACCGTAAAAAACTGGGGCGCATTGTTTTTAACGACCCGCAGGCAATGAAACAATTGGAAGCCATTGTGCATCCATTGGTTGCCCAGGCTATTGATTTCATCATTCGCCGTTCCAACCAGAAGGTGATCGTGCTCGAATCTGCCCGCCTGGTGGGTACCCCCATGGCTGAATTCTACAATTCGTTGTGGGTGGTCTATGCCCCTGAAGAGATCCAGCTTTCGCGGCTGATGTTGAACCGCGGAATGACAGAGAAGGACGCCCGCCAGCGCATCAACGCCCAGCAGCCGCAAGAAGCCCAGTTGGGCGCCGCCAATGTGATCATCAAAAACGTTTCTTCTTATGAAGATGCCTGGAAACAGGTGACTGCTGCCTGGAAGAAATATGTTTCCGCTTCAGAATCGCCCGTGAGCGTGGCCTCAGAGCCAGTACATCTGTCTCTGGGAGAAGTGGTGGTCAAACGGGCTGGTCCCAAGCAAGTGAACGATATCATCGATGTCAGCAATCGTTTGCTGCATTTGAGCGAACCGCTGCACAAAGAACAGGTCATGGCTGCTTTTGGCGAAAAAGCCTACTTGCTCTTACAGGTGGAACATAGCTATCTGGGCATCTTAGCCTGGCAAGTGGAGAACCTGGTGGCAAGAACCAAGGAGATCGCTCTTGATCCGGTTTTACCACCGGCGCAATATATCCCCATCATGATCCGGGAAATGGAGCGCGCTTCTACCGATCTGCAATGTGAGATCTCCCTGGTCTCCGTGCCCGTCAGCCTGGCCCAACATGATTCTTTATGGAAGAGCCTGGGATACACCGTTTGTCAGCCGGGTGAGCTGTCTGTGTTGGCCTGGCAGGAAGCTGCCCAGGAGTGTAATCAAAAGGGAAGTGTGTTATTCTTTAAGCAGCTCCGGATGGATCGGGTCTTACGCCCGATCTAGGCAGCCATTCGCAATTTAGCGAGAACAGAATTGCCAAATCTTATTAGCGAAATTCTCTATTTCTTTCAACGCCTTACCTGGACCAGCGTACTGGATCTGTTTCTGGTTACTCTGGTCTTTTATCTGGTACTTTTGCTGCTGCGTGATACTCAGGCATTGGTGCTCTTACGCGGCGTTTTGTTCTTCATTATTCTGCTGACGTTATTCACCAGTTTCATAGAACTACCGGCTTTCTCGTGGCTGGTCAAGAACGTGGTTCCGGCTTTGCTGTTTGCCATTCCGGTCATTTTTGCTCCTGAGATCCGCCGTGGGCTCGAAAAGATCGGTCGGGCTGGCCCGGCACAATTGCTGACACAAAAGACCCACGTGGATGAAGAGGCCATGAAGGCCACCATCCACGCGGTGGTGACCGCCGCTGCCAGGCTCTCTGCCCGCCAGCATGGCGCGCTCATTGTGATGCAACGGCGTCAGAACCTGGATGAATATGTACGAACCGGGGTGCGGCTGGACGCCACTGTGACCGCAGAACTTTTGCTGCAGATCTTTTACCCCAACACTCCCTTGCATGATGGTGCTGTGATCATTGCCGATAACTTGATCGTGGCTGGATCTTGTGTGATGCCTCTCTCTTCCAGCGGTATTCTTACCCGCAGTCCAGAACGGCAAATGGGGCTGCGCCACCGCGCAGCTCTGGGAACTTCAGAAGCTACAGATGCCATTACCGTTGTGGTTTCTGAGCAGACAGGTTCCATTTCCATTGCGCATTCTGGCCGCATGATCCGCCGCCTGGATAGTGAGCGTTTGGAAAACATTTTGCTGGCGTTCTATACTTCCAGTGAGTCTTCCTCGGTCGGTTTCAACCCGGCTGAGTGGTTCCGAAAGTGGTTTAAGATCAAAAAGGAGGAAGACTAGCCCATGCAGACCCTTCGCAATCTGGCCAAGCAATTGCCCACCTTTTTGACAGCCTTCATCCTGGCACTGGCCATCTGGGTCATTGCCGTCAATTCCAACGACCCATCCGTGCAAAAGACTTACCCTTCAACGGTATCTGTACAGGTGGTAGGGCAAGAAGCTGATATGGTGATGACCAGTTCACTGCCAAAAGATATTTCTCTGGTGTTGCGTGCCCCAAATTCCGTTTGGAATTCGATGATCGATGAGAAGGTACCCGTTACGGCCGTACTGGACCTTTCTGGACTGGGCGAGGGGCAGCATACTGTACCTATTCAGATCCAGGTAGGCATCCGGCCAGTGGAAGTGATCTCATACAGCCCCCGTTCAGCAGATGTGACCCTGGAACCATTGGGCAGCAACCAATTTGATATCAATGTTGTCAATTCCAGTGGTCCCCCTATTGGCTACCAGGCGGGCAGTCCGCAGTTAGATCAGACCCGAGCTACCGTCAGCGGGGCAGTCTCACAGGTGAACCAGGTAACAGAAATCCGTGCAACTTTGGATCTGAGCCAGGCTCAGGCAGATATATCTGAGGAGATTCCCCTCAAAGCTTATGACGCGGCTGGCAATATTGTAAAGAATGTCTCCATCTCCCCAGAAAAAGTGACGGTCAACGAAACCATCACCCAGTTGGGTGGGTTCCGTAATGTGGTGGTTAAAGTTGTCACCACTGGCCAGGTAGCCACCGGCTACCGACTGGCTGCCATTTCCGTCAACCCGCCCACAGTCACCGTTTTCTCCACAGATCCAACCCTGGTTGAGGCATTACCCGGTTATGTAGAAACTGATCCCATCAGTCTGGCTGGCTTGAAAGACAACCTTACCCAGCAGATCGGTGTACGCGTACCGGCTGGTGTGACCCTGGTGGGCGACCCCAGCGTGAGCGTACAGGTGAGTGTGGCTGCTATTGAGAGCAGTGTATCCCTTGCCAATATCCCGGTTGAAGCAACCGGTTTGGCCAGCAACCTGGAAGCCATCATCTCGCCTGACAAGGTGGATCTCATCGTTTCTGGTCCGCTGGTGGCGTTGAATGCCATGAATACGCTGGACTTGCGTGTGCTGGTCGACCTATCCGGCATGAAGGCAGGCACCTACACCATTACCCCTCAAGCTACATTGAACAATGTTGACCTGAAGATCGAAAGTCTCTTGCCAACCACCTTCCAGGTGACGATCTATCCCAAAGGAACGACACCCCCCAAATAAACAAATCGGGCTGCCTGATAAGGCAGCCCGAAATTTTATCTACTGAACAACTTGTGGAATGGCCGGAGGAGTGGCTGGCTTGACCACAAGCCCGTACCAGATGGCGCCAAGTCCGACGAGTGTGGCCACCAGACTGACGACCCAGCCCAAAACAGGGATGATGCCGATGAGCGTGAACAGGAAGGTGCCTATGACCATGGCCCAGATGGAACGTCCACGGCTGAGGGTGGGGAAGAGTTGTTTCATCAGCAGGTCGCCCACAAAAAAGGCCAGGATGCACTTGCTGACGAACTTGAGCAAGACGGTGAAGCCGGTAACCACCACGCCCAGACTGGAAAAGCCCAGACCCAAGATAATGGAATTCATCTCACCCAGTCCGATGAGGGCCAGCAAGAGGGCAAAGCCGCCCAGAATACCCGCAACGATCAGCGCGCCAGGGTAAGTGATGAGGATGGAGAGGATGCCCACACCAGCAGACTGCAACGGCTTGGTCTGAACAGCTGCCACGGTCTTCTGCAGCGCCTTCGGTGCCAGCAGGACCAGTAATATGCCCACAATGGCCAGCATGACGAAATTACGCAGGAACTTTAAGAAAGTGATCCAGAGTGTATTGCGGTCAAATTCTTTGTTGCTGGATTGCTGGGCTTGAGAGGTGGAAGTATCACTGCTTGGCACGGGGGTCTGATAGACCACGCCACCGGCAGGCTGCGCCTGAATGGCAGACTCATAGTTCACAGGGCTGGTGTAGGTAAGCTTGCCAGTGATCTGAGCCGAATCAGAGATGGTGAGCCCGGCAGGTAAAGCTGCAGGCATTTCAAACCCCTGAGATTTGGCGAAAGAATCCATAACGTTAGTTTCGGTTTCAGACGCTTCTACAACAAAATCGGCATCACCGCCGATGGTGCCGTTTACCTGAACTGCGCCGCCGTCGATCTTGACGTTGTTGCCAACGCTGCCATTGAGCAATGCCTGGTAGCCACCCATGTACAGATCGCGGCCAACATTGGAGGTTTCCGCTGCTGTAAAGGCATAGCCGCCAAAGAACAGGTTACGGGCCACAGAAGCATCTCCGGACAAATCCAGGCTCATGGCGCCAGCAAAGAAGCTGCCTTCCACCTGACCCGCATTTTCGACCTCGCGAGCACCAGAGAAAACATTGCCGGTGATGATGGCGTCAGGGCCAATCTTTACTGTCTGGCCAAAAGCGAACAGATCACCATTGATGGTGCCGTTCACATTCACTACGGCACCGCTGGCAATGACCAGGCCATTGACGGTACCGTCAACGCTGACGGTTTCGCCAGAGATGAGCAGATCATCGTCCACAGTTTGGTCAGCTGGTAGGTTTCCCTGGTTGTTTATGGCCACTGCCTGTACTTTTTGAGTGGCAAATAGACCTATGCCAAGTGCAATCAGCGCGCTCAAGAGCAGACGAGACCAGAGAGAAGAATTGATTTTCATTAGGACTCCTTGTTGGATAATTTCACAATCAATATACGGCAAAGTGATCAATTCGTTGCGCCGGAGAAGGTTCTAGAGCGGCTAGATTTGATTTCTCTCATATTTTTACCCGCGTCCCTGTGAAGTACTTAAATAAGGTAAAATTGATACTTATTGAAGGATAAAGAGAAATGACCAAACCTGTAGTGGCTCTGGTTGGACGCCCCAACGTAGGAAAAAGCACATTGTTCAATCGCCTGTGTGGAGAAATGCTGGCGATCGTCGATGATACTCCTGGTACCACTCGCGACCGCCTTTTTGGCGAAGGTGAGTGGGCTGGGGTTGAATTCGACGTGATCGATACGGGGGGTATAGACCCCACCGATAACAGCCGTAAAGACCCGCTCTCTATTGGGTCTGCGGATTTTATTAAAGAAATTCGTTCTCAGGCCGTGATGGCTGTGGAAGAAGCAGATTTTGTATTTTTCCTGACAGATGCCATCAGCGGAATTACCCCGGCCGATAAAGAGGTTGCCGATATTTTGCGTCGCAGCCAGAAGATGGTGAATGGCAAAGCCACCCCGCCAATCTTTTTGGTGGTGAACAAGGCCGACAGCTTTAAGCAACGGGAATGGGTAAACGAATTTTATGAACTGGGTCTTGGCGAACCATATGCCATCTCTGCCGTGCACGGCACCGGTACGGGCGATCTGCTGGACGCTCTGGTGGCTGCCTTCCCGGAAAAAGAAGAAGAGGCAGACGAAGACTCGGTGAAGATTGCCATTGTAGGCAAACCGAATGTGGGCAAATCCAGCCTGCTCAACCGCCTGGCTGGCGAAGAGCGCTCTATTGTGAGTCCGATTGCCGGCACCACCCGTGATGCCGTGGATACCCACCTGAATGTCGATGGAATCCCTGTGACTCTCATCGACACGGCTGGCATTCGCCGCCGTGGACATATTGACCGCGGCGTAGAGAAGTTCAGCGTGGTGCGTTCCATGCGTGCCATCGAACGCTGTGATGTAGCCTTGTTGATGATCGATGCAGTTGATAATATCACCGCGCAGGATACACATATTGCCGGCTACATTAAAGATGCCTGGAAGAGCGCCATCGTCATCGTCAATAAATGGGATGCTGTAGAAAAAGACAGCTATACCATGCAGGCTTATACCGAAAAGATCCGGGCCGAATTGAACTTTGTGGACTATGTGCCCATCCTTTTCATCTCGGCCAAGACGGGTCAGCGCGTGGAGCAGGTAATGCCTCTGGCATTACAAGTGCAGGAAGAGCGATTGGCACGCATCAACACGGGTGCTTTCAACCGTATCATCCAAGAAGCGCAAGATACCCATTCGCCGACTTCCCGCACTGGCAATGCCCTCAAGATGTACTATGGCACCCAGGTGCGCTCCGATCCGCCGACGTTCATGATCTACTGTAATAATCCCAAGCTGGCGCATTTCACCTACCTGCGTTTCCTTGAGAATCAGATCCGCAAGGTATACCCCTTTACCGGAACGCCCATTCATATTGTGCTGAAACCCAGGCACGATTGAGCTCGTCAGGCAGAGGAACTATTATTTGTTTGAGTGTGGAGGGTTGATTGGATATTGCGCCTGAAACTCCGCTGGTAGAGCCTGAACCGAATAAGCGAAGCGAGCTCTGGAAGCAGGTGTTGGAGCTGGTGGAAACTGTGCTTCTGGCTGTGCTGTTGTATTTTGCCATTGATGCCGTTTTTGCCAGAGTGCGGGTAGAAAACATTTCCATGCAGCCCACCCTTTACCAGGGAGATGTGCTGGTGGTGAACAAAGTTGCCTACAAGATCGGCAAATTCAAGACAGGCGATGTAGTGGTGTTCCACAACCCCAATAACGAGGTTGAAGATTACATCAAGCGCATCATCGGCACGCCAGGAGACACGGTAGATGTTTTCAATGGTCAGGTATCTGTCAATGGGAATGTTTTGACCGAGTATTACATCGCTGCGGCTCCCAATTATGAGGGCGAATGGATCGTACCGGCAAATTCGATCTTTGTTTTGGGCGATAACCGAAATCAGTCTTCAGATTCGCATGAATGGGGCTTTGTACCCATCAAAGATGTGGTGGGCAAAGCGCTCTTTATTTATTGGCCGCCCAGTGCCATGAAGATCTTGAGTGATCCCTACAAGTAAAGATTTGATTAATGGATTATACAAGTTGGTTGATTTATGGTAATCTTAATCAACAATTTTTATAATTGTTAGAGAAAGAGCAAAATGGACGAGAGTTTACTTCCCAATACAGAACCGGTGGCCCCCTGCAATGAATGTCAGGCCGGGCATATGCACCGTCAATATGTAGCATATTACACCTGGTTGGGTGATGAGCTCATCACCGTGCCAGATTTTCCGGCCTGGGTTTGCGATATGTGTGGAAGATGCGAATACGACGAGAACGCCCTGACGCGCCTGTCTCTGTTGCTTAGCCCTAATGCAGGGAAGACAACCACCCAGACACGAAAGTTGGCCAAGAAGGACCGCGTGAAGGCAAAACCGCAACGCCCCACACCAACCGAATAGAATTTGAGAAGAGCCCTTTGGGGCTCTTTTTTTTGAAATTAGGCCAGGGACTTTATTCGTGGGTCATAGCGAGGAGGTCGAAAACCTACGAAGCAATCTCCTGTAGCGCCAAACCGTTTTATTAACCAACAATGGTTGTTGGAAAAAAAAACAGGGCACACCTTGGTGTGCCCTGAATTGCTCAGTCATTTCTGTTTCTAAGATCGCCAGAACCCGCGCCGAACCGGACGCACATCTTCTGCGGTGACAAAGGCGGTTGGGTCGGCTTCCAGCACGATGGTCTCGATATTATCTACATCACGGCGAAAAACGCTGGCATGTAACTCAAATACGGTTCCGTTCTTTCCGCGCCCAGCAATTTCGGTAACGGCATAGCCGGAGGCGCGCAGACGTTCTGCAATGGAGGATCCGCGGGTGGAACTGATGATGGTGACCAGAATATGCCCGATGGCCAGCTTGTTCTCAATGAGCATGCCAACAACATTTCCGGTGGCAAAACCGGCAGCGTAGCCCAGAATATTGAGGTAATTTCGTTCGCCCGTCAGGACAGAACTGATGGCTACCACAAAAATTACGGATTGCATAAATCCCAATATCCAGACAAAGAGCTTCTTACCGCGCACTACAAAGAGCACGCGCAACGTATCCATAGACATATCACAGATACGCAGAGCGAAGATCAAGAGGGCGAATAGCCAGGCATGTGGATCACTGAAATAAGCCATTTATTTCTCCAAAATTACTTTTTTGCCCGCTTCTCTTCGATGGCTGGAATGTAGTAATCGGTGGTGTATTCCTTGAGCATACGGCGCAGGCTGAATTGCGGAATGAGTGTGCGCATGGATTCTTTAACAAACTTCAGCCATTCCACCGGGACTTTCTCGCTGTTGCGTTCATAGAAGAGTGGAACGATCTCTTTTTCCAGGGTTTCATAGATGCTGCGGGCGTCATCGTCATCCTGCTGGTTGGGATCGGTATAATCTTGTTCAGTGCCGATGGCCCAGCCGTTCTTTCCATTGTACCCTTCGCGCCACCATCCGTCGAGGATGGAGAAGTTGAGGGCGCCGTTGAGGGCAGCTTTCATGCCTGAAGTACCGGAAGCCTCGTTGGGACGGCGGGGGGTGTTCATCCAAATGTCCACGCCCTGAACCAGGTAGCGGGCGATGTTCATATCGTAGTCTTCCAAAAAGATGAGGCGGCCACCGCTCCGGTTGTCTTTGACGGCGCGGTAGACCTGCTGGATGAGGAGCTTGCCGGGTTCATCAGCAGGGTGAGCCTTACCAGCAAAAACGATCTGCACCGGCCGGTAGGGGTTGGTGATGAGTTTCATCAGGCGGTCAAAATCGCGGAACATCAGGTTGGCCCGTTTGTAGGTGGCAAAGCGGCGGGCAAAGCCGATGGTGAGCGA
>CAZWKK010000069.1:0-8994 GCA_964634855.1 uncultured Anaerolinea sp. | reverse complement strand
CGTAATGTACATTGATGTTATCAACTGATAGGATCATGGTAAATTCTTCCTGCTGTATTTTTTAGCCAGTGCCGCACCACCGGGTCCAAGGTAGGCCTCGATCACGCGCGGATTTGCCTGGATCTCTTTGGGGCTGCCATCGGCAATCTTTTGTCCAAAATCCAGCACAGCGATATGGTCAGAGATTTCCATGACAACGTGCATATCATGTTCGATCAAGATGACGGTGATTCCAAATTCATCACGTAAACGGCGGATGAGGGTGGTCATCTCCAGGGTCTCTTGCGGGTTCATACCGGCAGTCGGCTCATCCAACAAAAGCAGATGAGGATGGTTGGCTAATGCGCGGGCGATCTCTAAACGACGCTGAGCACCGTACGGCATGGAACGCGCCGGGGTGTTGCCCATCCCTTTGAGACCGACAAAATTCAGCCACTTGACCCCTTCAGCGATGGAAGCTTTTTCTTCTTCCTTATAGCGGCGGGTCTGCAAAACAGCATCCCACCAGTTCTCTTTGAGGCGGCAGTGCTGACCCACCATGACGTTCTCAATGGTCGTCAGGCCGGAGAACAAGCGGATGTTCTGGTAGGTACGCGAAATACCCATCGAAGCAATGGCATCAGTCGATTTTCCGCGCAGGTCCTGGCCTTCAAAAACCACAGAACCATGGTCAGGCGTATAGAAACCGGAAATGCAGTTAAAGAACGTGGTTTTCCCGGCACCATTGGGGCCAATGATGGAGAAGATGGCGCTTTTCTGGATATCCAGGTCGACCCTGTTGACTGCGGTCAGACCGCCAAAGATCTTGGTTACCCCACGGGCTTCAATGATATTCTCACTCATGTTTATCCTCCGCGGGTGATTTAACCCCTGGCCCTGCAGCAGCAGGCTCTTCATCGGGTAATTCCAGGGTGGGGCGCTGTGAAGGGATGAGGCCTTCGGGGCGGCTCAACATCATCACCACCAACAGAGCACCAAACGCAAGCATACGGTAGCTTTCTACTTCACGCAGCAGCTCTGGCAAGCCTTTGAGGGCGAAAGCGCCTAACAGCGCGCCGGGGATGTTGCCCAGACCACCCACAATAATGAGACAAAGCACATTAATGGAGGCCATCAAAGAATGTTCGTCAGGACCGGTGAACTGGTTGCGCGCGGCGTAGATGGCGCCAGCCAAACCGGCGAAAGCAGCACCGATCATCAAAGCCAGCAGTTTATTGCGGGCCGTGTTCACACCGGTGGCACGGGCAACGGTCTCATCTTCTCGGATGGCCAACCAGGCGCGACCAGTGCGGGAATGTTGCAAACGGCCGTAAACATAAATGGCCAGGCATACCGCCAGCACAATGAGGTACATATAGTCCACATCGGTGAACGGTCGTCCGAAAATGGTGGGGCCTTGAATGTTCTGAATTCCGCGCGGACCGCCGGTAAAACTGGTGAGGATATCGCTTTTTAATAGAATGCGGATGATCTCACCAAAGCCCAGGGTCACGATGGCCAGATAGTCGCCGCGCAGGCGCATAATGGGCAACCCCAGGATCAGACCGGTAATGGCCGCCAGCACAATGGCAATGACCAGAGAGGGCCAGAAGCCCCACATCAGGTTATGCGGGAAGGGTGCATTGAGCAAAGCCATGGCATACGCACCGATGGCGAAGAAGGCAATGTAGCCCAACACCAACTGACCCGAAAGGCCGACGATGATGTTCAGACCCAGGCCGAGGATCACATACAGCCCTACAATGCCGAACACGTAGTTCCAGTAAGAGCCCCACTTCATCGGCAGCAGAACGATAAGACCAAAGATGGCCGCATAGAAGATGATGGTCGTGATGAGCTTCTTGGTGGGAGACCCACTGCGCAGGGCCGTGAACCAACCCTTGACCGTGCTCCCGGCAACAGAGCGGCCTTTGACCACACCCTTCAAATTCCACAGGTCCACCAATAGTCCACCCACAAAAGCCGAAACAAGGAATGCGCCAAAGTTGGCAGCCACAGCCAAGAAGGAAGTCAATTTAAAGGAACAAGCCTTCATGAAGGGGAAAGAAAGCGCTACCAGATAATCGCGCGGGTTAACCTTGTTGGCCAATAAAACCTGGAAGAGGGCTACCAGAGCGGCACCAAACAGACCCAACACAACACCCGTCAAAGTGCTTGCCAACAATCGAGTTTTGGCTGATTCTTCTCTTTGGCTGCGTGCGGCAGAGATACCTGCCCACAAACCAATGAGTACGAGGAAGGTGATCACTTCAGGAACTGCGGGCGTGGTACTGGAAACTTTGTATCCAAAGGGTTTGAGCAGCAAGCCGCCCAAAATGGTGTTAAAGCTGATCAGCACGCAGAAAAGGTAAACGATGCCAAAGACCACGCCCTGATTGACGCTTTGTTTGCGAATTTTCTCGTTCATACTTTTTCCTCCGACAGTGATTCACCCAACAAACCGGAGGGTTTGAAGATCAGGATGACGATGAGGATGACAAATGCCAGCACATCTTTCAATTGGAAATCGATGCCCAGGGCAGCCGGTCCCATCGACTCTACAACGCCCAGGAGCATACCACCCACCATGGCACCGGGCAGGTTGCCAATGCCACCCAAAACTGCGGCGGTAAAGGCCTTCATGCCAGGGATAAAACCGGTGAAGTAATAGACCAGGCCATTGTGAATGCCGAACATGACGCCAGCCGCGCCAGCCAATGCACCGCTAAGGATGAAGGTCTGGCTGATGGTGCTGTCTACATCGACGCCCATCAGGGCAGCAGTTTTCTTATCCAAAGCCACGGCGCGCATGGCGCGTCCCAGACGGGTCTTACGCACAATCGTGTAAAGCAGGACCAACAAACCAATTGACAGAACAAAAGAAAAAACGCCGGTGTAGGGAATAACGACGTTGCTGTTGTTGATCAAGAGCGTCCATCCCGCACCCCGGCGCAAAATATCCGGATTTGTGTAGTTTCGAAGCTGAGGGCTGAAAAGAAGCTGGGCTGCGTTTTCCAGGAAAATAGACGCACAAATAGCGCTGATAAGCGGTACCAGGCGGGGTGCTTTGCGCAAAGGGCGATAAGCGATCTTTTCCAGGAAATAGCCGGTGGCTGCAGCAACAGACATACCAATAATAAAAGCAATGAGGATCGAAATGATCGGCTGTGCGTTTAAGAAATTGCTGTCACCAATTTTAATGGCGTTTAGGCCTTCAAAAACAAAATAACCTGCAAAAGCGCCTAACATCATCACATCGCCATGAGCAAAATTGATCATGAATAAGATACCGTAAACCAGGGTGTAGCCAATGGCGATAAGAGCATAAACGCCGCCTAAAATCAGGCCAGCAATTAACAAACGAGTCCAGGTATCTGGACCGTAAGCGTGTTGTACTACCAAAACAACATAAAGCCTGTAGATCAGAAAGAGAGCAACTAACACACCCAAAATCGGTCGTGTTAGTTTCTGCAACTGATTTCCCAGCTTCTTAAGGTCTGAGGATTTATCTGCAGTCATGGTGGCAATAAATGCCTTTCTTTCGTAGATTTGGTCGGGGAGCGGTGCACTCCCCGACCATAATTGTACAAGAAACGGGACTTACAAGGGGGACTTACTGAACTTCAGCGGTAACCCAGGCGCCGTCTTTGACGACAACGAACTGCGGTTTATCGGTGTTACATTCACCAACTTCGTTACAGGTGAAGGTACCGGAAAGGCCAACATAAGAGGACAGGCCACGAACTGCATTCAACAGAGCAGTGCGAGGAACATACAGTTTGCCATCGGAACCAACAAATGCAACGGTCTTGATCACGGAAGCCAGGGCGGCGGCGGAGTCATAACCAGCCCAGGTGTACGGAGAGAGTGAACCAGCTTCTTTACCGAATTGCTCGAGATAGGCGGCATTGAAAGTGGCTTTGGCGTCAGAATCGGGGCTGGCAGGGGCGATGGAGGCATAAGCACCTTCACCGTTGGCGCCGGTGCGGGACAGGAAGTCAGCACCATAGGTACCGTCATCACCGAAGAAGATGGCTTTATCGAGGCCAGTCTGTTTCATCTGGTTGGCAACGATAGCGCCTTCAGCAGTGTAACCACCAAAGTAAACGGCATCCGGAGAGGTGGAAGCAACAGTGGAGAGAACAGCAGTGTAATCGGTCTCGCCCGGGGTGATAGCCTGCTCGCTCAGAACCTCGCCACCATCGGCAGCGAACTGGGCAGCAACGATATCAGCCAAACCCTTACCATAGTCAGAACCGTCATGGATGAGGGCCAATTTCTTGACACCGAGGGTGTTGAACAGGTAGTCAGCAGCGGCTTTGCCCTGATTGACATCAGTGAAAGCGATGCGGTTGAAGACCTTGGAACCCTGGGTGGTCAAAGCAGGATTGGTGGCAGAAGGGGAGAGCATGGGGACGCCAGCTTTTTCGTAAATAGGCATGGCGGCGGCGGTGGCACCAGAGAAGATGTGGCCAGCGACGGCGACAATGGAGGGATCAGAGACGAACTTGTTGGCAACAGCAGCGCCGCCTTCAGCGGTACCACCATCATCTTCGGCAACGAGTTCGAACTTCCAACCCTGGACATCGCCAGCGTCAGCAACGGCAATGGTAGCACCCTGAGAGATGTCAATACCGTAGGAGGCATTGCCACCGGTCATGGGGGCGCCCATACCGATCTTTACAGTTTCGCCCGGTGCAAAAGAGGCGCAACCAAAGGGATCGGAGGCACAGACAGCTTCGGGAGCAGCAGCGGCTTCAGTAACTTCACCAGCTGGGGCTTCGGTGGCGGCGGGAGCCTGGGTAGCTGCGGCGGG
Organism: uncultured Anaerolinea sp.; assembly: GCA_964634855.1. Taxonomy (GTDB): domain Bacteria; phylum Chloroflexota; class Anaerolineae; order Anaerolineales; family Anaerolineaceae; genus UBA6107. The sequence continues at coordinate 4,199 of CAZWKK010000069.1, read as the reverse complement.
TGCGCAAGCAGCGGCCAACATAGCGATCACCGTCAAAACAAATAATACTTTAGTGGCTTTCTTCATTTCAACTTCTCCTTATTGAGCTACTTTCAAAGATAGGTGCTTCTTTCTATTACAAGGCGTTTTGCTTATAGATAATTTCAGATCAGATTTAAACGGGACCTCCCAATAATAGACTGTTCAAGATCAAAAATAAAAAACCACCTTTGTTAGGTGGCTTTTACTTTTTTAAGGAATTCAGGTCTACGACCTTTTATAAAAAACTTTTGCCAACCTAACGGGATAATTTCCTGCTATCCAAATAATCATAGCAAGGAGCCAAAGCATCATAAAGTAAACTGCGAGGGTGAATATCATTATCTGTTAACCTTATAAGAAAAAATATTACATCTTTTTAAAATCAAATACAAGCCTTTTCATAATATTTTAAGAAAACTAATCTAACCGCAATTTGACCCAATATCCGATTTTCATGTTTGCACAATGGAGGTGATCCCCTGCCGATCAAGATCGATGGGACGAAAGCGGAAATCGTTCACGGATTTCCCATCTTCCATTGAAATCATCCATCAATACAATTTCTTTCACTTCAGAATAGATGGGTAAAAGACTGTGAGCAACCTCAGTAAAATTGACCCTGATCCTGTGCATCTCTTCCACATCTTCTGATTGTGCCACAGTAAGGTGTGGAACGATCTCATTGAAAGCACCGCCATAAGGTGGATAATCAGGGAACCGTTTGACCACTGCTCGTGTGATCTCGATCAAAGGTTCAGGAGAATTTGGAGCAAGAAAAAGAGTATCTGGAAACTCCATGATCTGTGAGAAGATCAAATGGAAGGGAGGAAAGGATCTGCACATAGTCCTCAATGCGGTTCGATCTTCCTGCGAGATCAATTCGTGGGGTTTAAAAGGATACAACACCGTTACATGTGCAGGCACTCCCCAGGCGGCTGAAGGATCATAAAGGTCTCGAAAACGATTCACCAAAGGTTCTGCCTCGGGTATCAAAACTACCAGAGCCGATTCACCTCCAGGGTGTTTTTCTTGAGGAACTTCTGCCATTTTTTCCTTCTCCAAAGTCCAGTTTATCCCTCTTTATGGTTGAGTCAAGTGAATGCCCGAGCGGTCCAAAAACAAAAACCGGGTTGGAGAGATTTCCAACCCGGCTTTAATTTCTAACAAAGACTATCCAATGTATTTACGAACGATCTCGAGCTGACCAGCAGAACCGAGCTTGACGTTCTTGGCAGCGATGAACTTGGCGTATTCGCTCATGAAGATCTTGCCAACGGGGCGCAGGTCAAAGTTCTCAGGATGCTCATTGAAGTATTCGCGATGCACGCGGGTCCAGACCAGACGGCCATCGGTATCGATGTTGATCTTGGTTACGCCTAACTTGGCAGCGGGCAAGAACTGATCGGCATCCACACCCTTGGCGCCCTTCAGGTCGCCACCGGCCGCATTGATGCGAGCCACTTCTTCTTGCGGAACAGAGCTGGAACCGTGCATCACCAGGGGGAAACCGGGAAGGTTCTTCTGGATCTCGGCCAACACGTCAAAGTGCAGGCCCTGGGAGCCGGAGAACTTGAAGGCACCATGGCTGGTACCGATGGCGCATGCCAAAGAATCACAACCGGTGAGTTCAACAAATTTCTTGGCCTGGGCAGGATCGGTGAGCTTGGCGTTGGCTTCGTCAACCTTCACGTGCTCTTCCACACCACCCAACTGACCGAGTTCGGCTTCTACAACGATGCCCTTTTTGTGGGCAGCTTCGACCACACGCTTGGTGATCTCAACGTTTTTCTCAAATGGTTCAGAAGAAGCGTCGATCATGACGGAGGAGTAGAAACCACTGTCGATGCAATCGTAGCAGGTGGCTTCATCGCCATGATCCAGATGAACAGCAAAAATGGCAGAGGGGAATACCTGGTCAGCGCTGCGGATGAGGCCTTCCAGCATGACCTTATCGGTGTAGGAACGGGCGCCTTTGGAGATCTGGATAATGAAAGGTGCCTGGCTGTCGAGGTTACCACGGAACAACCCCATAATCTGTTCGAGGTTATTGATGTTGTAGGCCCCAATTGCATATTTACCATAGGCTGCTTCAAATAATTTCTTGGTTGTAACAATCATGGCGTTCTCCTTATATTTTTATCTCCCTCAAAGGGGAGGAATGGTCTAGACCAATTCATAGGTATTATACTCTGGATGAAGGGAGAGTGGAAATTTTTTCAGTCCGCATTCCATGTGGGGGACAAACCAATTCCATGTCGATGCCAAAAATGGAATTCAGCGTTTCTCACGTAGGGGCACGGCGCGCCGTGCCCCTACCGATGCCTAAATTAAATTTGAATAAAACATTGGGTTCGCCGTGTGAGGGCGCAACGACGTTGGGCCTGTACCCAAAATCGGGTTCACCCAAAATGGAAATCCGGTGATTAACACGTAGGGGCACGATGTATTGTGCCCCTACCAATGCCGTGATGCAATTCAAAGAGGAAAACAGGGTAATTCATATGTAGGGCTACCATTCAATGTAAAGAGAAAAACACCAACACTAATTACTTTCTATTCCACCTTCACCTTTGGCATCCACACGGTCATTAACAATGCGGCCAATAACGCCAGACCACCCCCAAACAGGAATGGCGCCGATGGACCAAACCCCTGCCAGGTACCCACCCCCTGCCACAAAATACCAGCAATGAGTGAGGCTGGGAAAGCCAACAAACCGATGACAGCGTTATACGTACCATAGGCCGTGCCGCGCAGATTGGCCGGCACCAGATCAGCGACCAGTGCGTTGGCCGAACCATACGCCATGCCGTAATACAGGCCGTAGATGCCATAAAGCACCCAAATATGCCAGCCCTGCTGGGCAAAGGCAAAGCCCAGATAGATGGCCGCATAGACCACCCAGCCCCAAATGATGAGTTTGCGCCGCCCGATGCGGTCAGAGAGCGAACCGGCCGGGGTGCTGATGAGGGTGTACACCAGGTTGAAGACCACCAGCATCAACAAAATGCCCAACACAGATAGCCCTAAATTCTGAGCGCGGAGCACCAGGAAGGCATCAGAACTGTTCCCCAACGTGAAGATGCTGACAATGACCAGATAAATGCCAAAGGGTTTTCCCATGCTCTTAAGCGAGAACTTTGGCAGCGCCCGCTGACCCTCTACCTTGACGTCTCTCGCGCCGATGATGAGGGAGAGCACCGCCAGGAAAGCCGGCACCAGACTGATGAGCACAATGGTCTGGAAGGTCGGGCGCGTCAGATCAAGGTTGGCACGCTGACCCAACCAAACCACCACTGCGGCAATGATGAGCCCGATCATGGCGCCAGCGGTATCCATGGCGCGGTGAAAACCAAAGGCCAGCCCGCGCATATCGGCGCGCACAGAATCAGCCACCAGTGCATCTCGCGGGGCAGTGCGGATGCCCTTACCCACCCGGTCTGCCCAGCGTACGCCTGCGATCGTGCCCCAGCTATCAGCAAAGTAAAAGAAAGGTTTGCACAACGCAGAAAGCCCGTACCCCAGCACTGCCAGCCACTTACGCCCGCCCACTTTGTCTGAGAGCCAGCCGGAGAATAATTTAAGCACGCTGGATGTGGCTTCGGCTACCCCTTCAATGAGACCAATGATATTGGTCTTCACCCCCAGCACGTTGGACAAAAAAAGCGGGACGATGTTGATGACCATCTCGCTGGAAATATCCATAAACAGGCTGGTGAAACCCACCGCCCACACATTGCGCGGCAGGTCTTTGATCCTGGCGCTTTGCGGCTCGATCTTCTTTTCAGTTTCTTCCATTAATACCTCTGGTTAACTAGGATTAATCTTTGTTCTGATCGACCGTTCCGGGATCAAAACGCATTTTATGTTCGTGGTCAGGGTCTTCTTGCTGATACACCGCATCTGTGAAAGTTTGAAATACCTCTCGGCATTTTTGCAGCCACCCGGCGGTCTCAGCAGCCGGATCGCCTGGTTCAAAATCACGTTTCTGTACTTTGAGGTACCAGTTCTCCAGTTTGGCCAGGTCCTGCTCGTTCTCTTCCAGTTCGGCGAAGCTGAAGTTCTGGCGCCCGATCTCTTTCTGGATCTCGGCCATAAAATCAGCACATTGTTCTTTGATCTCTGCGTACTCTTCAGCCCGGTCCTGCCTGAAGCGCTGCAGAATATCAGCGTCGGTG
>CAZWKK010000068.1:0-9006 GCA_964634855.1 uncultured Anaerolinea sp. | reverse complement strand
ACCGGTGATGCCACCTGGCTGGCCAGGAGATCCAAAATTGCTTCGCGGTCAGCCGGATACAACTCACCGGTCACATTCGCAACAATGGGCAGACGAGGGCTTTGCACATTCATGCGTGCGATGACGGATCGCAACGGTTCGCTGGCAGGAGCCACTATCTTTGTGTGGAAGGCATGGGAAACAGGTATCTTGACTGCCTGAAAACCATCTGCCACAAATTTGGCAATGGCCGCGTCGATCGCTTCGGTAGAACCACCCAAAACGGATTGCAGCGGACTGTTGATATTGGCTATGACCACATAACCATTAACAGACTTGATGACTTCTTCCACTTTTTCCAGCGGAGCAGAGACAGCAGCCATACAGCCGGGGTCATCCACTTTGATCTTGCTCATTTCCCTACCCCTGGCGCTGACCACTTCCAATGCTTCTGCAAAGGTGAGGACACCTGCAGATACCAACGCGGCATATTCGCCCAGGCTGTGCCCGATGACCATATCGGGATAAACGCCATATTTATTAAGCACGCGCATCACTGCGACATTGGCCGTCAGCATGGCGGGTTGGGTGATGGCAGTATTCTTCAGCTCTTGCTCTGCCTGCTTGAGTTCCTCATCTGAGCCGTTTGTGTAAATAAAACTGGTCAGAGGCCGCCCCAGTATTGGGGTCATCACTCTGTCGGCTTCATCAAAGGTATCGCGAACCAATGGTTCTGTATCGCGAAGGTCGAGCAGCATATTTACGTACTGTGATCCCTGCCCGGGGAACAAGAAAGCCACTTTACCCGGGGTGCCGCTGCCACGGTACACACCGTGCGCCTGCATCGCCTTCCAGGTGGCGGGGGTATCATTTTCAAAGGCAGATAAAGTCTTTTCCAGACGCTTTACCAACTCCTCGTCACTGGCGTAATCAATGGCTAGTCTTTCAACTTCTGCCAGCTCCTCAGAAGTGGGGCAATGAGAATTAAATTTTGCGCCAGACCGTATCTCCGCCAATTGGGATTCGATCTTTGCTTTCAGGCCAGACAAATCTTTGGCCGAAGCAAAATACAAGCCTTGATAAGGTGTAAGGGCATTACTTTGCTGCTGTTTCGGTTCGACCACTGAAGTAACAGTTTGGGGAATCTGACCATTTTGAGGGTCTGATTTCTGGTTGCCTTCACCCTTCCCCAAAGCATCGGTAACAAAACCAACCACCTTGGCCAGGGTGCTGTAATCAGAGAGTTTCAGGTCTTCCCTTCTGGGAATGCCATAATTGGTTCTCACGGTTGCAAACAATCCAGCTTGTTTGACGGTATCAATTCCAAGGTCAGCTTCCAGATCAAGATCCATTTCCAACATCTCGGTGGGGTAACCTGTCTTTTCACTCACCACTGAGAGTACAAATTTTATGACTTCATCCTGGTTTACGGCTAAACTTTCCAGATTGGTCGCAATCGGGAGAGGTTGAGGTGCTTCCTGGGAGATCGTTGTATGGTTCATAGATTCCATCCTTACCGGCATTGAATAGGAATTTGCTGTATTACCAGCCACACCGGGAAAATATTCTTCCAGTACCACATGAAAATTGGTTCCGCCAAAGCCAAACGCGCTTACACCTGCAAAGCGGAAGTTCCCTTCCCGCACCTGCCATTCTTGTGGGCTAGTAATGACCCGGAAAGGAAGGTTGGCAAAGTCGATATTGGGGTTAGGCCGGTCAAAATTGACAGTAGGAGGAAGTGTTTTGTTATAAAGCGAAAGAACGGTCTTGAGCAGCCCAACTGCCCCGGCCGCTCCTTTAAGATGGCCGATATTGGATTTAACAGAACCGAGAACGACACTGTTCTTTTGTATACCCAGAGAACCGAAGACGGCATTCAAAGAGGTCACCTCAGCCACATCCCCTACTTTGGTGGATGTGCCATGCCCTTCGATGAGACCAACCTGTTGCGGGTCCACCTGGGCATCTAGCCAGGCGCGTCTCAATGCAAATTGCTGTCCGTTCGGGTTGGGCGCGGTAATGCCCTTGCCCTTGCCATCAGAGCTGCCACCAATGCCACGGATGACTGCATAGATCTTGTCACCATCGCGTTCGGCATCTTCCAGACGCTTCAATAAAAAGACGGCCGCGCCTTCGCCCATGACAAAGCCGTTAGCGCCATCAGCATACGGCCGGCTTCCTTCAGCGCTGAGCGCGCCGATCTTGCTGAATTTGATGTAAGATTCCGGACCCATGTGGCGATCAATGCCACCGGTGAGAACCGCATCAAACTTCTCTTCCAACAAGCCCTGGCAGGCAGCTTGAATGGCAGCCAGCGAAGAGGCACAGGCGGCATCCGTCACGAAGTTTGGTCCAGTAAAATTGAACACATTGGCCACACGCCCAGCAATGATATTCGAGAGCTCGCCAGGCATTGTATCTTCCGTGATGGGTCGAGTTTTGGCGTGGATATTTTGTGTAACACCTTGCAGGAGGTTTTCCTTTACCGACTCAGGTAAAGACTCGAAATCTGGCAGAGTCTTGAGCGCCTGCAGGTATTCTGGTAAGAGGATCCTGAAGGTGGAGCGGTAATGGAATTCACCCGCGTTGGCATTGCCAAAGATCACGGCCATGCGTTCTGGGTCGAGCTTGCGTTCCGGGTAGCCATAATCTTTGAGCGCTTGCTGACTGACGGCGATGGCCCATTGCTGGGTCAAGTCCATTTCAGACAACAGCTTGGGAGGGATGATCAACCCATTTTTCAATGGGTCAAAGGTGTATCCCTTTACAAAGGCGCCAATTTTTGAATAGGTCTTATCTTCGGCTGAATGGTCAGGGTCGTAATAAAGGTCCACGCTCCAACGATCGGCGGGGACATCCGTCACCGAATATTTACTATTCAGGATATTATTCCAAAAACTGGCTACATCAAAGGCATCGGGCAATACTGCACCCAAACCAACGATCGCGATCATTTTTCCATTTTTCATTTTTGTTACCTCCAAGACATACTCTTGAAATGTAGATTTCTTTCAGGTTGGGCAAATTTCCATGCCCTTGTGAGTGCTCTTACCATTAGTTGCTCAAACCAAATTGACCAAACAACAATAATTCGGGCACTGAAAAGGGTTTCCCTTTTGCCATGCCCGATCTTTCGGCAGAAAGTTACTCAATTTCACTTGATGCGGATGATCTCTTTGCCTTTTTCAACCTGGTCACCGGCTGTATAAAAAACACCTGCCACCGCACCAGATGCTGCTGCCCGCAGTTGCATTTGCATTTTCATCGATTCCAGCACAGCCAGGGTCTGGCCTTGCTCTACAACATCACCAGTCTTTACCAAAACGCTAACCAGGGTTCCCGGCATCGGGGTGCAAATGGCACCAGCTGCTTCCTCTTTGCCGCCTCGATTTTGCGCTTTTCTCTGTGACGTTTCCACTTTGGCCAATACTCTTTGCCCACCTATAAGAATTTCCATATTATCGGCATCTACTGATTTCAGATAAAGCTCAATTGAGTTCTTACCGCGCTTCAAAACGTGAACTCCTAGTTCATTGACCGCTTTCAGATCGGCTGAAATTTGCTTGCCATTGACATGAAGGTGATTCCCTTCCAAATTGACGTGGTATTGATTCTTTCCGATAGTGACATAGTAAAGTGACATTGGATTCTCCTTTGAACTCACATCTGTTCTGACCAGGCTGTATGCAGCCAGGAGTTTTGGTAGTTTTCTTGCGGTTCGCGAACACTTTCGCGTTGTTGTTGTGCATAAATGGCTGCTGCGATGGCAATTGCTTTTTCAAGTTCCACATCCGGATCTGCGGCTGGGAGTTTCACTTCTTCCAGATAGGTGGTGTTCACATCCCCAGTGATGAATTTAGGGCTCTTGATGATCTGCTTTAAGAACTCAAGGTCGGTTGAAATCCCACTCAATTGATATTCATCCAGAGCTCGAACCAGACGTTTTAACGTCATGTCACGGCTCTCACCCCAAACGATGACCTTGGCGAGCAACGAATCGTAATCGGCGTTGATCTCGATACCCGGGTACAAAGCGCTGTCAATACGAATTCCGGGACCGCCAGGCTCTCTTAAGTAACTGATCTGCCCGGTGGAGGGCAAGAAATCCATGTTCGGATCTTCTGCCAGGATCCTGGCTTCAATGGCTGCACCGCGAACCGGAATATCCTGTTGTTCCAGCGTTAATGGATTTCCCATCGCAAGCAAGATTTGCTCTTTCACCAGATCCAACCCTGTGACCATTTCAGTGACCGGATGTTCCACCTGAATACGCGGATTTACCTCAATAAAGTGGAATTGATTTTCCTGATCCAACAGGAACTCAACAGTTCCCAAACCTCGATAGTTCAGGCTTCTGCCCAGCTTTTCGGCAGCACGGTACATGGCAGCCCGCACAACCCCTGAAAGACAGGGGGCAGGCGATTCTTCGATCAGTTTTTGATGCCGGCGCTGAATGGAGCATTCCCGCTCGCCCAGGCAGATCACTTTGCCTTCACCGTCACCGATGATCTGTACTTCAATATGTCTTGCCTGCAGCACCATGGATTCGAGAAAAACGCTGTCGTCTCCAAATGCTGCCAGTGCTTCCTGGCGTGCAGCCTGGATCACTTCGGGTAGTTCGGCAGCAGAATTGGCCAGGCGAATTCCCCTTCCACCCCCACCGGCGGAGGCTTTGACCAAAACCGGGTACTTTACCTGGTTTGCCATTTCCAGCGGCATTTCTTGCGGCAGTGGCTTATCTGACCCTGGCAAAACGGGAAGGCCGGCCTTGAGCGCAGCCTGACGGGATGCCAGTTTATCGCCCAGCAATTCGATCGTTTCAGAACGAGGACCAATAAAGATCAGACCATTGTCTTCTACTGCCTTGCAAAAAGCGGCGTTCTCAGAGAGGAACCCATACCCCGGATGGATCATGGTTGCATGGGTCTTCTTTGCTGCCTCGATCACTTTTTGAATGTCCAGGTAAGCGCCGCGGTCGCCGATCAAAACGGCCTCATCGGCGTAACGCAAATGCATGGCCAGTTCATCTGAGTTTGTATAGATCGCGACTGTTGGGATATCCATTTCCTTGCAAGTACGCAAGATCCTCAACGCGATCTCACCACGGTTTGCCACTAAAACTTTCATCTTGTTTTCCATGCTCATGAATCCCAATAAACACCTATAAAGGTATATTCCCGTGTTTCCGTTTTGGAACAGCTTGCCGTTTGTCTTTAAGCAGTTCAAAAGATTGAATAAGACGTGTGCGAACTTCTTCTGGCAGAAGAATGTCATCCAGATATCCACGTGCAGCCGCAACCAATGGGGTAGCTAACTCTTCGCGGTATTTCTGCGTCATCTCTTGTTGACTCGTTTCCCGGTCCTCAGCAGTTTCAAGCTCTTTGCGGAAGATCACATTTACCGCTGCTTCAGGGCCCATGACGGCAATTTCAGCGCCAGGCAATGAATAGTTCAGATCTCCGCCCAAATGTTTGGAGCTCATCACAATATAGGCACCGCCGTAAGCTTTGCGCAAGATCAAAGAGACCTTGGGAACAGTGGCTTCTGCATAGGCATAGATCATCTTGGCGCCATGCCGGATGATGCCGCCGTACTCCTGTTCAGCGCCGGGCATGAACCCTGGCGTGTCTACCAAAGTGAGTAGCGGAATATGATATGCATCACAAAATCGGATGAACCTCGCTCCTTTATCGGAAGCGTTGATATCCAAGACACCTGCATAAGTTTCTGGTTGATTTGCGATCACCCCCACCGGATTTCCATTTAAATGTATAAAACCAATGACCAAATTGGTGGCATAACTTCTTTGCACTTCCAGGATCTCGCCATTATCGGCAATGGCTTCGATCACCTTTAATATGTCATAAGGTTGCTGAGGATTTTCCGGAATTAATGAGGCAATCTCTGGTGTTTGCCGTGTAGGATCATCACCCATGTGTATGTTTGGGGGTACAGCCAAATTATTGGATGGCAGGAATGTGAGCAGCCACTTTACTTTTTGCAACAACGAATCTTCATCTGAAGCGGTAAAGTGAGTCACCCCGCTGCGGGTGTTGTGGACTTCTGCTCCGCCAAGGTTTTCTGCGCTAATTTCCTCATGGGTGACGGTCTTCACCACATCAGGACCAGTAATGAACATGTGTGCGTTCTGCTCCACCATGAAAACAAAATCAGTGATGGCTGGAGAATATACTGCACCACCTGCACACGGGCCAAGAATGATCGAGATCTGCGGAATGACGCCAGAGGCCTGAACATTGCGCATAAATATTTCGCCGTATCCAGCCAGTGCATCAACACCTTCCTGAATACGGGCTCCCCCGGAATCATTCAAACCAATGAGTGGTGCCCCACTCTGGATTGCCAGATCCATCAAATGTGCGATCTTTTTGCCATGAACTTCGCCTACCGATCCGCCCATAACCGTGAAGTCTTGCGCGTAAAGGTAGACAACTCGTCCGTCAATTTTTCCCCAACCAGTCACCACCCCATCCCCGTAAGGATGGTTCTTTTCCATACCCAAACCGACTGCCCGGTGTGTAACAAACTGACCAATTTCATGAAACGAACCGGGGTCGAGCAGTTTCTCAATCCGTTCACGTGCGGTGGCTTTTCCTTTGGCATGCTGGGCGGCGATACGATCATCGCCTCCACCAAGCTGTGCTTCTTTTCGTAAAGAATTAAATCGATGTTGAAGGTCGTTCATGCTTGTATTTTCCATTCCAATAAAGTAAAAACATAACAAAATGGCAAAAATGTATAAATAACTTATGAAGCAAAACCCTCATACAGACAGAAAGTTGCGCAACAATTTTTAGCCTGATAGAAAAGAGCTCTACCAGGCTAGTTGACGAATAAAGGCAATTTTCACTTTAAGACAGGATTGCCGTTGGACGGTTTGCCGTTATCTTAAAATGACACCATTCCATATAAAGTCAAAAAATGAAAACACCATTTTTTAATCCCCCACACACAAATTTGCATAAACTACACAAACCAACACAATTTACTGATTCCAGGCGAAATCTCCTGTGAATTTATCCGATCCCCACATGAGTGTTGCATACCTCAACGAATTTCTGCATAGCAGATGTGAAGTATTTTTGCCTGTGATAGACCAGGTTGAAGTTCCTGATCAAGACGAATCCATTTATTTGGATCCCTTTCAACAAACCTTTTTGTTCTTCTTCCTGGATCGCAATTTTGGGCAAAGCAGCCAATCCGAGGCTATGGCATACTGCTTGTTTAATGGATTCGGTATTGCTGTAAACGCCTCCAATCTTCCAATCAACCCCGGCCTGATTCATGCGCAGCTCAAAAAGATCTCGAGTCCCACTGCCAACTTCGCGGATGAGAAAACGCTCACCAGCCAGATCGGATATTTGAGCTTCTATATTACTGAACAGCTTATGTTCCCTCCCACAAACAATGACGAGTTCATCGGTACACAGTTTTTGTTCTACAAGGAATTTGGAAGTGATACCCCCCTCCACTACCCCCAAATCGATCTTGTCTTGCAGGATCTGGTTTTCGATGACCCGGGTATTATCGACCAAAGAAAAGAGCTCTACCTGAGGTTGAAGCATCCGAAATTTATGTAAAACGACAGGCATCCAATAGGCTCCCACCGTCTGACTCGCCCCAACCCGCAACGACCCTGTCGACCCGATCTCTACCAGTTCTGCTTTTGCCTGATCTGCCAGGTTGACGATATGATTTGCGTAAGCCCGTAAATGCTCCCCAGCATCAGTGAGAAACAAACGATGGTTCAATCGTTCAAATAAGCGCGTTGAATACTCCCGTTCCAACTCTGAGATCGCCTGGCTGACAGAAGGTTGAGTCATGAACAAAGCTTTGGCAGCTTGTGTCATGGATCCAGTTTCACAAACAGTGAGGTAGATTCGTAATAGGCGAATATTCATAAGTATTTCCTTATCATATTTATAATATTATACTATTTTACATATAAGCCATGAATGATTAAGATTATCCAGTTCTCTATACATAGATCAAAAAGAATTGGAGCTATTGTTTAATGGCAAAGTTTATTCAGGAAAAAGGGCTGGGAATAATATTAGCTCTGAGCATCGCAGCGACTGCCTTCTTGATCGGCAAATGGATACCCGTGGTCGGCGGCCCGGTAATCGGTATAACTCTGGGAATTTTATTCAGTTCCATCTTCAAACTACCCGAGATCACCTTCAGAGGTACAAAATTCACATCCAAGTATATTCTTCAGGCAGCCGTCATCTTACTGGGCTTTGAAATGAACATTAACCGGGTCATCCAGGTGGGCAAGCAATCGATTCTGGTCATCTTTCTCACCCTCACAGCCGCTTTCTTGACAGCCTTCCTGGTAGGCAAAAAATTGAATGTCCATCACAAGCTGGCAACCCTCATCGGCGTTGGAACAGCCATTTGCGGTGGATCGGCCATAGCCGCCGCAGCTCCTGCAATCGAAGCTGATGACCAGGATGTTTCTTTTGCCATCTCCACAATTTTCCTCTTCAACATCATCGCGGTCTTCCTTTTCCCATTTGCCGGTCGGCTGCTGCATATGACCGATACCGGTTTTGGCATGTGGGCGGGCACGGCCATCAATGACACGTCCTCAGTGGTGGCAGCCGGGTATTCTTTCAGTGATGCCGCCGGTAACTTTGCCACCATCGTCAAATTAACGCGCAGCCTCATGATCGTTCCCATTACATTGGTTTTGGCTTTGATCACGGCTAAAAACAACAAAAGCGCCAACAGTAATTTTCACTTCGCCAAAGTGTTTCCCTGGTTTGTAGTAGGTTTCTTGCTCGCGGCCATTATCAACAGTTTGGGTTGGGTCCCGGCCGTAGTCGCATCCGCATTGGTACAGTTGGGGAAATTCCTCATAATCATGGCCATGGCTGCCATCGGTTTGAACACCAATGTCCGTTCATTCATCAAGACCGGTCCCAAAGCGATCCTGCTTGGCGCCTCTACCTGGCTGGCCGTGATGATGGTCTCGTTAGCAGCCCAATTGCTTATCCAGATCTG
>CAZWKK010000067.1:0-9057 GCA_964634855.1 uncultured Anaerolinea sp. | reverse complement strand
AGCTGATCGGTTACGCCAGCAGTTTTGTTTCGTTCTCGCCGAACTATCAGAACATTGAGGCGTTGGCTGAACTGGTGGCCAGCGATGAACTGGCTGAACCAAGCCAGTTGCTCATCCGGCTGCACCCCAATCACTTCTGGGATGAGCCGCTTTACGCTGCCGAAAGGGAAAAGATCAGCGCCCTGGCTGCCCGTACGCCCCATGTGCAGGTGGTAGAGCCGGTTGCCCTGGGTGGCGATCTGGGCAGATATTCCGGCGAGGATATGCCGGAGAAGACCTCCATGATGGCCTATTCGGATGTGTTCACCACGGTTTATTCCACCATGTGCGTGGAATGCGCCATCCATGACCGACCCATTACTGCAGTGTGCATTGATGCCAAGGGTGGCTGGAACAAACCGGGTAAATTCTCGCTGCCGCTCTCCAAGATTGGCGATTGGCCCACCCATCAGCGCTTTCGTCTGGCCAGTGCCGGGCGGGTGGCTACTGATAAAGCGCAGCTCAAAGCCATCCTCAACGACTATCTGCGTGATCCTGAGCTGGACAGCGCCGCCCGCCGCAAGTTCATTGCCGATGAAGTAACCTTCACCGATGGCGGTTCAGGCAAGCGGGTGGGGCAACACCTGGCTGATCTGATGCAGAATTGATGCGAACAAAACGGTCAAAATGTTTGACACCCCCAAAGGGCTATGATAGAATTTGACCGCTCAGACGCCCCCATTGTCTAGTGGCCTAGGACGTGGCCCTCTCAAGGCCAAAACTCGGGTTCGAATCCCGATGGGGGCACACTTAAAGCTCATGCTAAAGCATGGGTTTTTTTGTTTAATAATTCAAAATGTTCAAATTTGGACCTCCAATGGAGCTGATATTCGAATCCCGATGGGGCACAATGCGATAGACATAATCTGTAATTGAATAATAATGAACTTTTTATAGAGCATTCACTTGAATTGGATGCTCTAATTTTTTAATGGGTTTGTATCAAAGGTTTCTTGGAATTTAGGTCTGGCAGCGGTAGGGGCACGGCGCGCCGTGCCCCTACGTTTGACGAAATTGAATTCTAAACGAAGTCAATTTTCTTCTGAATAATCAAAGTTCTTGCTTCATATTCGGCATATTTAGATTTTCATTTTTCGTTATTCACGCAACAAATCTATGGTTGGATAGTGCACAACCTTTTTAATTGCTCTCCGTATATCTTTGTAGAGTACAAGGAGAGAGAAAAATGTCTGAGATCATTCACGAACAGAAAAAGGTTGTGTATCGCAATGGCGGCTCAAACGCCTTTTACGGCCTCGGTTTCATCGGTGCGGCCATTTACTTCATCGGGCAAGCTACTACCTTCGGCATGGGGGTTGTGGGATTTCTGAAGGCGCTTGTCTGGCCGGTTTTTGTGATCCTGGCGCTGATGAAGCACCTGGGCATGTAATCCCATTTTCAAGATTAAATAAACACGGCGGTGAGAATAACTCAACCGCCGTGTTTGTTATTTCGAGTGGAATTACTGCATTTCCTGCAGTTTGGCGCTCTTTTCAGCGTGCATTTCAAGCACTCTATCCTGAATTTCTTTCAGGTGCGCACCGCGCAGGGGGAAGAGGAAGAGCAGAGCGGCACCCAGCAGCATGGCTACACCGGGGATGACGCCAATAAGGACCTTGATGCCAAAGATGGCACTGGCAGGCTGGTTCAAAAATGTCTCGCCGCCGTTGGCAGCGCGTGTGACGAAGCTGGTCAGCTCCAGGATCCAGGGTACCAGGGCGATGGCGATGGATTGGGCAGGCTTTGTGAGCAGGGCATTGACGCCAAAAAAGGCGCCTTCACGGCGCACACCAGAGCGCGTTTCATCTTCATCGGCTACCTGGGCAAAAAGCACATTGGTCAGGGTTTGAGGTCCTGCCAGACCAAAGCCAGCCAGCGAGATGCAGGGCAGCATCAGCCAGTTGGGTACAAAGGCCATAGCTACCAGACCCACACCAGCGATGAGTAGGAAGATCTGCTGCGCACCAGCGACTCCCAGCTTCTTGCGGAAGATGTTGGTCACAGGCACGCCGGCGATGAGGGGAATGAAGAGGAAGGCCAGCACCAGCATGGTGTTGATCTTGAGTACGTAGTCGGCCAGGTAGAAGATCATGGCCAGCACCAGGGATGACATGAGGATGGACATGAAGTTCTGCGCAACCAGAACAAGAAACGATTTACTGGTGAAGGTGAATTTGATGGATGGCCAGAAACCGAGCGGTTTGTCCACTTGGGTAAACTCGGGGCGCTCTTTGACGTTGTTGGCGGTGATGAGGATGCACACCATGCTAAACACAGCAACAGCAGACATGGAGATCTGCAGGGGCAGCAGGGAAACATCCGTACCCTTTGGGCGCACAAGATCTGGCACCACAAAACCGAGCAGCATACCCAGCAGGCCGAAGAGCGAAGAGGAGATCTGCAGGCCATTGCGTTCAGCGTCCGATTCAGTGACCTCTGGCAAGAGGGCAGAGTAGACCAGACCAATGATGGTGTAGCAGGTGTCGTAGAGCAGCATGGCACCCAGCATCCAAACGAACATCAATTGGTTGGTGGCGCCGTGCGGTACCAACCACACCAGTACGAAGGTGAGGGCCAGGAAGGGGGCTGTGAAGCGCATATACGGAATGCGGCGCCCGTGTTTGGAGCGTGTGCCATCCGTGATATAGCCAAAGAGGGGGTCATTGACGGCGTTCCAAATGGCGTAGATCAAAGAGGCCAGCGTGATCCATTTGGAGGTCAGCCCCAAATAATCCTGATAGAAGATGGTGAGAAGAGCAGAGAAAGTACCAGAAATAAAGGAGGTACCCAGTGCAGCGATTCCCCAGGCGATCTTGTATTTAAAGCCAAATTTCGCTGGAGTTTGGAGCGCGTGAGTAGCTTGTGCCATGGCTGTTTCCTTTCTTGTGGGTCAAGAGTTTAGTTGGTTGTAAACCTGGCGAGCGGTGCTGATCACCGGTTGTCCGGCCATGGCATCCAGTACGCAGGCTTGCTGGTTGATGAGGTTGAGTGCAGTTGGTCGATGCAGCGGTTTGGGAGTATCCCCATAGATCCTGCAAAAATTGCCTTGGTAGATTTTGTTGAGAATGGCTTCTGGCAACCCCAGCCCATAGATCTCAGCATTAGGCCGGCGCCAGTGTTTGACACCATCGGGTATTTCAATTGCTCCTGAGGTTTCCAGAAATGCTCGCACTACATAGGTGCGGCCCAATGTTTCGGCGTGGTCAAGGGAGGCGCCGGGTTTGCCCACAGCACTGGCGCCGATATCGGTACCAAAAACAATACGATCCTGATAGCGAGTGAAAAACTCAGTGGTTGCTTCCAGATTGGCTGAAAAGTTGAAGTACATCTCGCAGCCGGGAGTCAGGTCAAAGCAGGCGTTGGGGTGAGCATCCAGAAAACTAGCCGCGCGCTTGAGATCAGCAGAGAGGAAGTAGAAGTGGGCCAGGATCACCTTCAGCGCCGGGTGGCGGGAAAGCACTTGTTCCACTTCAGCATACAGTTCCTCTTTCAGCGGGTAGGTTCCATCGCCGTAGAACCAGCCAGAATCAAGCACCCATTGTGGGCAGCGCTCCCTATCCCAAAACTCCTCTGGGTCGGCCACGTGCAAGACCACCGGCATGCCCAACTCTTCAACTGTAGTCCACATAGGCTCGTAGATGGAGCTGTCCAGCGGAATATTGATCAGCTTGCGGGCGATGGGTTTGCTTTCCAGCAGCTTAAGGCCATCAAAGCCGGCTGCGTGCATGGCACGCACCTGGTCAGCAAAGGCTTGCGGCATGCTGGTAGGGTTCGACTGTACCGAGAAATGGTCCAACCCACCGTTGATGAAGGTGGTCTGCGGATGGGCTGCTTTGGCGGCAATCAATGCCGGATTGTGGCTGATTTCTTTGGGGTCTGGGGTCGAGACCAGGTTGGCTTTGCCAATGTGCATCTCCGCCAGGGCTGCGTCCAGATCAGATAGGAGGGCAGGGAAGGGCAAATGGATATGGGCATCAATGAGTTCCAAACGGCGCAATGAATCAAAGTCCATCAAGCACTCCAGCATGAAAATGGGATAGATCAGGGTTAATTTGCCTTGATGTTAGCATAGCCACTTTTGAAAGTCAAACAAAACCGGATGGAGAATCCTCCATCCGGTGTAAAGGTTGAATCAACGAGTTTACAGGTTTTCTTTGATAGCCAGCACTTTATCCGCGTAGTAGTAGCCCACATCATACGGCCCGTAAGCTTTGAGCGCTTCACGCTCGCTGCCGTATTTTGAGATGAGCGAGGCCAACATTTTGACGCCATAATCCACGTTGAAAGCCGGGTCCAGCAATTGCTGCGTAGTCGGGCGGGAGGCAAAACAAGGCCCGTTGGCGCACTGAAAACTGGCAGCGATGCCATCACTGGGCATGACCTGCAGTAAACCAACCGCACCAGATGAGGAGATGACCTCAGCCTGGCCGCCGCTTTCTTGCAGCATCACCGAAGCGATCAGGTCCGCGGGGACGCCGTATTTGGAAGCAGAATCTGCGATCAGGCTGCACCAGGGGCGAACCTTCTCTGGCAGGTTGGGGAGGGAGCATTCTGAAGAATTAGTCGTCGTTGCCTCTTTGGCTTGGGGTTCTGGTGTGGCTGCCGAGGCTGGTTCAGTGGCGGTGAGAAAGCGGGCCAGGAGAATGAGGATGAGACTGCCTAACAAGATTCCGGGAATGATGGCTTTTTGTGGATTCATTATAGAACACTCCTTCTAATATGATATCAACATATTAGCATAAATGTTCTATAAATACAAGTAGCAAAAAGGCTGTCGCAAAGACAGCCTTTTTAGTATTCTTAGCGTTCCATGCTGACGATCTGGTGTTCCCAGCGGTGCCAGCCGTTGAACTTGTCATCCAGGATCTTTTTGCCTTCGCCGGGGAAGGGCAGACCCAGATAATCCAGGTCGGCATCCACCATGATGCGTACCAGCTCATGGAATTTGACCTTGGGCTCCCAGCCCAGTTCTTTGCGGGTTTTGGAGGGGTCAGCCAGCAAATAATCCACTTCAGTGGGGCGGAAGTAGCGCTGGTCGATCTCTACATACTTGTGCCAGTCCATGCCCACGTAACCGAATGCTTCATCCAGGAATTCGCGGATGGTGTGAGATTCGCCGGTGCCGACCACGAAGTCATCCGCATGGTCGTGCTGCAGCATCATCCACATGGCTTCCACGTACTCGGGGGCGTAGCCCCAGTCACGTTTGGAGTCGAGGTTGCCCAGGTAGAGTTTGGATTGCGTGCCGGCTTTGATGGCAGCCAGGGCACGGGTGATCTTGCGGGTGACGAAGGTTTCGCCGCGACGAGGGGATTCGTGATTGAAGAGGATACCGTTTGAGGCAAACATGTTATAGCCTTCGCGGTAATTGCGTACCACCCAGTAGGAATAAACTTTAGCGGCGGCGTAAGGGCTGCGCGGTTCAAAGGGGGTGGTCTCACTCTGCGGCGGGTTGGCGGAGCCAAACATCTCGCTGGTGGAGGCCTGATAGAATTTTTCTTCAAAGCCGCTGCGGCGGATAGCTTCCAGCATACGGATGGTGCCGAGACCATCAATATCGCCGGTGTATTCGGGCATGTCAAAGCTCACACGCACATGGCTCTGAGCGCCCAGGTTAAAGATCTCATCCGGGCGGATGTTGTAGATAACATTGGAGAGGCTTTCTACGGAAGATAGATCGCCATAGTGGAGGTAAAGTTTGACCTCCTGACCGTTACGGTGGGGATCATGGTAAAGGTGGTCAATTCTGCGTGTATTAAAAGTGCTGGCACGGCGGATGATCCCGTGCACCTCATACCCTTTAGAGAGTAAGAGCTCGGCCAGGTAAGAACCATCCTGACCGGTGATGCCAGTGATAAGAGCTTTCTTCATTAGCTCCTCCGTTCTGTAGATTCAATCGAAAGGTAAGTATAACCAGTGAAAACAAGGCTGTCAATTAATTTGCACAAGGGCAAATGTACTGAAAATAAACACCATTCAAGAATTTCACGAATCATGAGCATTATTTTTAGTAAAAGGTCATATGGTCAAAAGATATAATTGCAATTAGTCTACGAAAACAAAAAAAACGGGTGCGGTCATCCGCACCCGTTTGCTGTACTGCTTATTTCTTCTTGAAAAAGATCTCGCCTTTTTCTTTATCCAGCTCCACCAAAACGGTGTCTCCCTGGGCATATTCGCCCGAGAGCAGACTGATGGAAAGTGGGCTTTCTACATATTTCTGCAAAGCTCGTTTGAGCGGCCGAGCTCCCAGATTTTGTTGGAAGCCTTCGTTGGCCAACCATTCGCGGGCTGGTTTGGTAAGTTCCACTTTGAGGCCGTGTTCTTCCAGGCGGGAGCGGATCTCTTTCATTTGCAGGTCAACGATGGCTTGCATTTGCTCCAGCGTCAGCGATGAGAACATGATAATCTCATCGATACGGTTGATGAACTCCGGTCGGAAGGTGCTTCTGAGCGCCTTGTCGATCTTCTCGTGCGCAGCTCGGTCTTCATCGCTGTCTGTCTTCTGCAAAAAGCCCAGCGTGCCGGCATGGCGTACAAATTCGGTACCCAGGTTGGAGGTCATGATGAGCACGGTGTTGCGGAAGTCCACCAGGCGGCCCTGACCATCGGTCAGGCGGCCGTCATCCAGGATCTGCAGTAAAGCATTCCAGACATCCGGGTGAGCTTTTTCGATTTCATCAAAGAGCACAACACGGTAGGGGCGGCGGCGAACTGCTTCTGTAAGCTGGCCACCTTCTTCATAGCCAACGTAACCAGGAGGGGCACCAAACAGGCGGGAGACCGTGTGCTGCTCGTGGTACTCGCTCATATCAATGCGGACCAGGGCTTCTTCATCATCGAACATGAATTCAGCCAGCGCTTTGGCCAACTCGGTCTTGCCCACGCCAGAGGGACCAATGAAGATGAACGAGCCAATGGGGCGGCGCGGATCTTTGAGGCCAGAGCGGGCGCGGCGGATAGCATCGGCGACGGCATGGATGGCTTCTTCCTGGCCGATGATACGCTCGTGCAGGCGGTCTTCCATCTGCAGCAGGCGTTCGGCTTCGGTTTCCATCATCTGGTTCACCGGAATACCCGTCCACTGGGCCAGTACCTCAGCGATGTCATTCACATCCACCACCTCGTCCAGCATGTGGTCGGCTTCCCATTTGTCACGTTTGGTGTTGAATTCCTCTTCCATGCGTAAGCGTTCTGCCTTCTTACGGGCAGCCCGTTCGTAATCTCGTTCCACGCCGGCCTGTTCCTCTTCGGCGGCCATCTTGTCTACTTCGGTCTTCATTTGCTTCAGATCGGCGGGCAGAGAATAGAGCGCCACGCGCAGTTTTGCGGCGGCCTCGTCCATCAGATCGATGGCCTTGTCTGGCAGGCGGCGGTCGGTGACATAGCGGCTGCTGAGGCGAACAGCGGCCACCAGGGCATCATCAGAAAAATGCACCTTGTGGTGGGCTTCGTATTTATCGCGGAGGCCCATCAGCATTTTGATGGTATCTTCCTGATCGGGTTCATCCACAAAGACTGGGGCGAAGCGGCGTTCAAGTGCGGCATCTTTTTCGATGTGCTTTTGGAACTCGTCCAGGGTGGTGGCGCCCACGCATTGCAGTTCGCCACGGGCCAGGGCAGGTTTGAGCATGTTGGAGGCATCCATGGCGCCTTGAGCGGCGCCTGCACCTACAACTGTGTGTAATTCATCAATAAAGAGGATGATCTCGCCGTTGGAATGCTGCACATCTTCGATGGCGGCCTTGAGGCGCTCTTCAAACTCACCTCTAAAGCGGGAACCGGCTATCATTGCGCCCAGGTCAAGGCTGATGACCTTTTTGCCGCTGAGGATCTCTGGCACGTCATTGGAGGCGATCTTTTGGGCCAGACCTTCCACGATGGCGGTCTTGCCTACACCGGCCTCACCGATGAGGACAGGGTTGTTCTTGGTGCGGCGAGAGAGGATCTGCATGACGCGCAGGATCTCTTTATCGCGGCCGATGACGGGATCCAGCTTGCCTTCACGGGCTTGCTGGGTGAGGTCACGCGAGTACTTTTCAAGTGTGCGGTAGCGGGTTTCGGCCTGTGGGTCGGTAACGCGCTGTCCGCCGCGTAATTGATTGATGGCATCCAGCACCCGTTCTCTTGAGATCCCTGTGGTCTCCAAAAGACGCGCAGCCGGGGTGTTCTTTTCGCTCAGGATCGCCAAAAAGATATGTTCTGTTGAGATATATTCATCTTTCAAGCGGCTGGCTTCTTCATTTGCCAGATCAATAATGCGTTTTACACGAGGAGTAATAAATATCTGACCGGCACCACCCCCGCCAAAAATATTGGCCTTGGGGCTGGTTTTTAATATGTAATCGAGCCTTTCTGCCAGGATCTGCGGATCTACTTTTAAGATCTCCAAGATCTGCGGCACAACACCATCGGGTTGCTCGATCAACGCCAGCAGCATGTGCTCGGTGTCGATCTGGTTGTGCCCGTATCGCTGGATGATCTCAGCAGCCCGCTGAGCGGCTTCCTGGGCTCGTTCTGTAAATCGATCGAATTTCATCATAGTTGGTTCCGTCCTTATCAACAGAACAATAGTAATTACCGGTCATTATAGCATTGGGTCGATAAGAGAAGTCAAAGAATTGTGTTAACAGCCTATCAGAATTCTTTATAGACAACGGAGCCTTCGACCATTGTGAGCTTAACGTGCAAGTTTTGGTCCACCAGGATCAGATCTGCATCATAGCCGGGGGTCAGCAACCCTTTATGGTCGCCCAGGCCGATGTTTTTGGCAGCATTATAAGAGGTGCAGGGCACAAGTTCAGCAATGGGTGCGCCGGTAGCTGCCACAAAATTGGCAAACGCGCGATCCATGGTCAGGGTGGAACCTGCCAGAGTGCCATCGGCCAGACGCACTGCCCCATCCTTCACGGTGACGGGCATGCCCTCAAAGGTGTAGTTGCCATCTGGCATGCCGGTGGCGCTGATGGAATCGCTGGTAAGGATAACACCCTTAGGTCCTTTGATCTTCTAAAGGAT
>CAZWKK010000066.1:0-9190 GCA_964634855.1 uncultured Anaerolinea sp. | reverse complement strand
CGGGCCAGCTTTGCCGCCATTCGCTCAGTAGAATCTGGTACTGAAGTAAAGATCTGATCAGGAAACCTTGAATCGCCTGAAGCGCGCAACCCTTTCTCTAAAAGAACTGGGTCCGGGTCAACTCCTGGATTATGCAGTCTACAAAGCACAGCTCCAATCGGGCAAGTTTGAAACGCTCACGCCGATCGGTCAGGCCCAGTCAGTACCCAGAGTGCCTGATCTTGCCAGTTTCAAGATTTTCACTCCAAGCCCTCTTGGACCTGACCAGAGTAAGGCCGTCCTTGCCGCCGCTGATGAGACCGTTGCTGGGCGATACCGCCCTTTCGGCGGCGAGCCAATGCCTTTGTCCTTTGACCTGCCAGAGTCTCCCTTACAACATTGGACGAAATATGGGGACACGCTTGCAGGCCAGGATATCAAAACCATTTGGGAACCGGCGCGCTTCATCTGGACGTATCCCCTCTTGCAGGCTTACCTGTTCACTAAAGATGACCGCTACCCGCAAGCTTTCTGGCGATATTTTGAGTCTTTTATTCACGCCAATCCCGTCAATGCTGGCCCCAACTGGGCTTCCGGGCAAGAAGTTGCCCTGCGACTGATTCCCTGGCTGGCTGCCGCCCAAATTTTCGCCGAAGCAAGTGCCACTACCACTGCGCGCAAGCAGTTGATGGCAAATGCCATCTGGCAGCACACGTTGCGCATCCCTCCCACCCTTAGCTATGCCCGCTCGCAGAACAACAACCATTATTTAAGTGAAGCCCTCGGGCTGATGTTGGGCGGCAGTATTTTCTATACTTTGCCGCAGGGCAAAAGGTGGCTACAGCAAGGATTTAATGCGTTTCAAGATGGACTGCTTCACCAGATTAGCGCGGATGGAACCTATAGCCAGCACAGCAATAACTATCACCGCATGATGCTGCACCTTTCGTTGCTCTTCTGGCGCATCTGCCAGTTGAATGACATGCACCCTTCGAAGCGTGCACAAAATCGGCTTGCCAGCGCCACCCAATGGTTGGCAGCCCAGGCAGACCAAACTTCCGGGCAAGTCCCCAACCTGGGACATAACGACGGCAGCAACTTGCTTCCCATCGGCTGCGAGAGTTATGCTGATTTCCACCCCACCTTACAGGCAGCCAGTCTGGCTTTTTGCCAAACGCCTCTATTTAAGAGTGGAAGTTGGGACGAACTCCCCACCTGGCTGGAGATCAAAGCTCAAGCAAATGCTCCCCTCCTCCAACCTAGGAGTGAGGCTATTCACCGGGTCGGAGATTCAAACACATGGGGAACCTTGCGCAGCCTTCGCTTTCATTCACGCCCCGCCCACGCCGACCTACTGCACGTAGATCTATGGTGGCAGGGCCAAAACATTGCCCTTGATGCCGGTACTTACGCCTACAACTTACCTGCACCCTGGCAGAACAGCCTGGGCAAAACCTGTGTTCACAATACAATAACTGTTGCTGAACAAGATCAGATGCTGGCAGCTGGCAAATTTCTCTGGCTGCAGCGCGCTGAATCGCACACCTTTCCCCCTCAACCCAACGAAGAGGTTGCCATCTTGTTCTGCAACTTGTCAGTTGCCTATACGCAGGTTCGTAGTCTGAAGTGGCTGCCAGGTCAGGGTTTTGCCATTCGCGACTCACTGGAACTGGCTCGCAAAAGCAAAGAGCCGACTTCCGTCACCATTCAGTGGCTCCTGCCCGATTTGCACTGGGAGTGGCAGGATGATCAACTAAGATTGATGCATGAAGACCGAAGCATCCTTTTACAAGTTTCTGGCGCCGAAGTTGGCACACATGAAGTGATTGCTGCTCAATCAGTTTCTCTTATCCGTGCAGGGGAAACCTTATTGGGAGCTGAGAACGACCCAATCCGTGGCTGGGTCTCTCCCACCTACTTACAAAAAATCCCCGCACTGTCTCTGGCAGTGACCTTTGAGACACAGAACAGCCTTGAAATCAATTCCATTTGGACTCTTTCGAAAATAGAGTAAACTCATCGTATGCACATATTATTGATCCATCAGGCCTTCGCTTCATTAAATGAAGCAGGCGGTACCCGTCATTATGAGATCGCCCACCACCTGGCGCAGCATGGCCACCGGGTGACCATCATCACCAGCCCGGTCAGCTATCTCACCGGGAAGGCCAAGAGCAGCCGTATTCCCTGGGCTACCCTCGAATTTCCGGAACCTGGTATCGAGATCATCCGTGCCTATGTGTACCCTTCTTTGCATAAGAGCTTTTTTCACCGCCTCATCAACTTCTTCAGCTTCATGTTCTCTTCCTTCTGGATCGGACTGGGCGTGAAGAATGTGGAAGCAGTGTGGGGAACCTCCCCCCCCATCTTCCAGGGCTGGACGGCCTGGATGCTGGCCCGTCTCAAGCACGTTCCGTTTGTCTTTGAGATCCGTGACCTGTGGCCTGAGTTTGCCATCGCTATTGGTGTGTTGAAGAATAAGCTGCTCATCAACCTGTCCTACTGGCTTGAATCTTTCTTGTATCGCCACGCTGATAAGATCGTGGTCAACTCCCCCGGGTTCATTCCTTTTGTCAGCCAACGCGGCGGCAAAGGCATTGAATTGATCCCCAACGGCGTTGAACCTGGAATGTTCGACCCCTCTAATACCGGGCAAGCGTTCCGCCGGGCGAATCACCTGGGTAACGATTTCGTAGTGCTTTACGCTGGCGCGCATGGGATTTCCAATGACCTGGATGTGCTTCTCTCTGCCGCAGAATTGACCGTGGCGCACAAAGACATCCGCTATGTTTTTGTCGGCGATGGCAAAGAAAAAGCCAATTTGCAGCAGATGGCCGCTGAAAAGCAGCTGAATAATGTGCTCTTTCTGCCTGCCGTGGCTAAGAATGAGATGGAAGAGGTTGTAGCCGCTGCTGATGTTTGCGTGGCCATCCTAAAACCCCTCGAGCTTTACAAGACCACCTATCCCAATAAGGTGTTTGATTATCTGGCGGCTGGCCGACCGATCGTTCTTGCGATTGACGGCGTTATCCGCGAGGTGGTGGAAGCGGCACATGCCGGGGTGTTTGTGTCGCCGGGAAATAGCAACGAAATGGCCAAAGCCATTGTAGAATTATATAAAGACCGCACCGGAACCAAGAAAATGGGCTTGAGCGGTCGCGAATATGTTTGTGCTCATTTTGATCGCAGCAAAATGGCGGCTCAATTTGAAGAGCTTTTTCATTCAATAACGGAGTAGGGCATGGCGGAAAAGATTTTGGTCGTGGAAGATGAGAAGGCATTGCAAGAGACGCTTGCCTATAACCTGGAGCACGAGGGCTATGAGGTAACCGTAGCAGGAGATGGCGAAACTGCCATTGAAAAAGCGCGTGCCCTCCACCCTGACCTGCTGGTGCTCGATATTATGCTGCCGGGCAAAGACGGATTTGAAGTTTGCCGCATCCTGCGCCAGGAGATGAACACCCCCATTCTGATGCTCACCGCACGAGATGATGAGATCGACCGCGTGGTGGGATTGGAAGTTGGCGCCGATGACTATATGACCAAGCCTTTCTCGATGCGCGAACTGATGGCACGCGTCAAAGCCATGTTACGCCGGGTGCGCCTCATCCGCCAGGAAGTTCAGGTGGTGGAACCTCCCAGCGAGCAGCTCAATTTTGGCAATCTCACCATTGATCTGAAACGCCGTGAAGCCAACCTGAACAACAAACCGCTTGACCTCAAACCCAAAGAATACGATCTGTTGCTCTACTTTTTGGAGCATCCCAGCAGGGCACTCTCTCGTGATACCTTGTTGGAGCAGGTCTGGGGTTGGGATTTCTCTGGAGATAGCCGTACAGTTGATGTCCACATCCGCTGGCTACGTGAGAAGATCGAAGAAACACCGTCCGAACCCAAAAGGTTGGTGACGGTCAGAGGTGCCGGGTACCGCTTCGAAGGATAAACCATGCGCAAGCGCACTTATGTTTGGAAGATCTCACTCCCCTATCTGATCCTCATGCTGGTCGCTCTGATAGGGTCGAGCATTGTTGTTTCCAGGTATTTCCAAAAATTCGTAGAAGAAAGCTGGCAAAAAGACCTTACCGATCAGGCAAGGTTGTATGCACAATTAGCTGAACCAATGCTCCTGGCTGGCGCACCTTACGATTCTTTGAATGAACTGGTCAATAGCGACACCCTGAGTTCTGATACCCGTGTAACCATCATCCTGTCCAACGGCCAGGTTGTGGCAGAGAACCAATATGATGTCAACTCTATGGAGAACCATCTTTACCGGCCTGAAGTACAGACCGCTTTGGCAGGTGGCATCGGTACCGATATTCGTACCAGCGTGACTCTCGGCCAGCGTTTCTTGTATGTCGCGTACCCCATAAAAGACCAGGGGCAGGTCATCGCCATTTCTCGGCTGGCCATCTCGCTGGAAAAGTTGGATTCCTCCATCAACAAAGTGAAGCTCTTCCTCTTCTTACTCAGTGGTTCGATTCTGCTCATTGTGGGTTTGATCACTCTCTATTACGCTCTGCGCAAGAACAATCCCCTCACCCGTTTGACCCAGGCGGTGGAAAACCTTAACAATGGAGCCCCCAAAGACATTGAGCTGAGTTCCCGCACAGATGAGATCGGCGCCCTGGCCAATGCGTTCTTCGCCCTGACTGACCGCCTGAACGATCAGATCGACGAGTTGCGTAACGAACAAGCCAAACTCAACGCCATCCTCTCCAACATGTCTGATGGCGCCATCCTTGTAGATGAAGATGGTACGGTCAGCCTCATCAATCCGGCAGCACGTCACCTTTTCAAATTCTTTGATTCGCTCAAATCCGGCGAGTTTACCCTTATTGAGATCTGCCGCCAGCACGAAGTGATCGACCTGTGGGAGAACTGCAAATCCAGTGGGCAGCAAAGATCCATCACTATCGAAACTCCATCTGACCGCGAATACATTCAGGTGATCGGCACCGATTTAAGTCGTCTGCTCCCCGGTGCCACCCTTTTGCTCTTCCAGAATCTGACCACGTTGCGCAAATTGGAAACCGTGCGCCGTGATTTCGTTAGCAACGTGTCGCATGAATTGCGTACCCCATTGGCCTCCCTCAAAGCCCTCACCGAAACCCTGCAAAGTGGCGCCAAAAACGATCCCCCTGCGGCTGAACGTTTCCTCTCGCAGATGGATGAGGAGATCGATAACCTCACCCAGATGGTGCAGGAACTGCTGGAGCTCTCCAAGATCGAGTCTGGCAAAGTGCCTCTCATGAAACAAGCCATTGCCCCCATCGAGCTTGCTTACCCTGCCATCAAACGCATGGAATTACAGGCAGAACGCGCCAAGATCAATTTGACCAATGCTTGCCCAGAAGATCTGCCCAAAATCGAAGCTGACCCAGCCCGTATGCAGCAGGTTTTGGTCAACCTCATCCATAATGCCATCAAATTTACCCCACCCAACGGGCAGATCACAATATCCGCTGAGGTGAGAGATCAGTTCGTCATCTTTTGCGTCAAGGATACCGGCGTAGGCATCCCGGATGAAGATTTGGACCGCATTTTTGAGCGGTTCTACAAGGCCGACCGTGCCCGCAGCAGCGGCGGTACAGGTTTGGGATTATCCATCAGCCGCCATCTGGTGGAAGCCCATCAGGGCAAGATCTGGGTAGAAAGTGAACAGGGCAAGGGCAGCTCTTTCTTCTTCTCATTGCCCATTCACCGCTAATATCGACGGATTTAAACAGAATCCTGGTTTCTTATTTATAATAAGTTACCAGGATTTTTACTTTTATTTCAGGAATGATGATGGATAACCTCTCCCTTGCCAACAGCCCTTACGCGATCGAAACCGAGAATCTGGATATTTTTTACGGTCATTTCCGCGCGGTAAAGGAATGCAATTTACGCGTTCAGCCACGCAAGATCACCGCCATGATCGGCCCTTCCGGCTGCGGTAAAAGCACAGTGTTACGCTCCTTGAACCGCATGAATGATTTTATCCCCGGCGCGCATGTAAAAGGCAGTATTCTATTCCAGGGAAAGAATATTTACGACGAAAACATTGATCCCGTCCAGGTTCGCAAACATATTGGTATGGTCTTCCAAAAGCCAAACCCTTTCCCCAAGACCGTTTATGACAACATCGCCTGGGGAGCCAAGGTGAACAACTATAAAGGCTCATTGGATGACCTGGTAGAAACCACCTTGTGCCAGGCTGCCCTTTGGGATGAGGTCAAAGACGGCTTGCAAAAACCTGCTCTCTCCCTCTCGGGCGGGCAACAACAACGTCTTTGCATCGCCCGTGTTCTGGCTGTAAAGCCAGAGATCATCCTCATGGACGAGCCCTGTTCTGCCCTAGACCCCATCGCCACGCTTAAGATCGAGGATCTGATGCGTGAACTTTCGAAGGAATACACCATCATCATTGTCACCCACAACATGCAGCAGGCTGGCCGGGCCTCTGATTTCACCGCGTTTTTCACCATGGATACAGACCGTGCCGGCAAGATGGTGGAATTTGAAGAAACTCGACAGATCTTCACCAACCCCAAACACAAAGAAACTGAGGATTATATTTCAGGACGTTTTGGCTAGACTGAGGAGGCAATATGACCCGAGATAACCTGGACCAGCATACACAAGAGATCAAGGATGAATTACTCATCATGGGCAGCCTGGTAGAATCAGCCACCCAGAAAGCCATCCTGGCCTTGCGGCAACGTGACCGCGTCTCAGCACGCGAGATCTATCTGGCCGATCGAGTGATCAACGAGAAACGCTATGCTGTTGAAAAAGACGTCCTTATCCTCATCGCCACCCAGCAACCGCTGGCCCACGATCTACGGCTATTGGCAGCCATGCTGGAAATCGCCTCAGAGCTGGAACGTATGGGCGATTACGCCAAGGGAATCTGCAAAGTGATCTTCAACCTGGAAGATAGCGATATTCCCATTCCCATTCGTCAGTTTGAGCAGATGGGCGAATATACTATTGATATGCTCCACCAATCCCTCACAGCATTCTTGAGCGAAGATGCAGAGACCGCCCGTCAGATCCCCAAGCTTGACAACCGGGTGGATACTCTTTTCAGGGATGTAGAAAAATTTATCGTTGATCTTATGGTCAGCCAGCCGCAGATCATTGATCATGCCAATCTGTTGATGTGGGTCGCCCATAATTTGGAAAGAATGGCGGACAGGGTGACCAACATCTGCGAACGCACTATCTTTGTGGCTACCGGTCAACTGGCGGAGCTGGAAGAAAAGCCCAAAGACCTTATTGATAATTAACCAATCAGATTTCTCAAAGAGGAGAAACAATCCATGACAAACATGACCAACCCGGCGGAAGAAGCAAGAAAGAACCTGGATGAACTACGTTTTAAGATCAGTACTTTGCAAGATGATGCTTCGCTAAAATCTACCATTGATGAATTTACTGATCTCACCAGCAAAGTAGAAAATTTGGATAATCGGATCTCCACCCTGCGCCAGCGTAAATATGCTTTTGATGGAATGTTGGAGAAAAATGCGGAAGATTTGCTCAATCGCTGGAAGTTGAATACCAGCCGGGTAGATTCTCAGATCCGTATGCAATCAGCCAGTCTCATGGCCAGCCTGCGCTCTATAGAAACTCGGCTTAACTCTGGCGGGGCCATTCCGCCTTTTGCACAGGTACAGATCCTCACTCGTGAAGCGGAGACCTTTGAAGACCATACCCGCAGTGTGCGAAGCTCCATCGAAGAAATGTACGGCAACCTGGAACAAGAGATCTACGCATTCGATACCCAGCTAACAGAGCTTGAATACTCCATGGAGCAGAGCGAGGCTGCCAGTTTCGGCTTCTTACCTGGCGAATCTACCGTGCGAGCTGTCAAAGCCATTTGGTGCCGCAACGGCAAAGAACAAAAAGGCGACCCAGAGGGGGTCCTTTTCTTGACCGACCAACGCCTCATTTTTGAACAGAAAGAGGAGATCGCCACCAAAAAGGTGCTGTTCGTCACCACCGAACGTCAGAAGGTACAGGAGAAGTTGTTTGAAGTCCCCGCCGTTTCCGTGACCAGTGTCAAAGCCAGCAAACAAGGCGTATTCAAGAATGTGGATATGCTTGATCTGGTACTGGAATCTGGCGCCTTCGCCCATGAAGCCACCCTGCACATTTATCAAGATGGGGAGAACTGGCAAAAACTGATCACACAAGTAAAAAATCACGAGATCGATGCCATCCGTGTTATTGCTGTGGACCAAGCTGCCGTAGAAAAAGCCAAAGCCGCTCCCTCCCAATGCCCTTATTGCGGCGGTGCCATCACCAAACCCATATTGCGTGGCATGGAAACCATCAATTGCGATTATTGCGGTAAAGTAATTCGTTTGTAACCATTTGTCACCTTTTACTGAAACCTACATCTATATATGCAAGATGTAGGTTTCAACTTTAAAAGGAGAAAATAATGAAAACTAACGAATCTAATATGGATCGATACATCCGCGTGATCTTGGGTGTTGTGCTCGTTGTTTTGGGATTGTTGGGTGTCGTTTCTGGAACCCTGGCCATTGTTTTTTATGTACTCGGCGCTATCGCCCTCATCACCGGTGTTGTTGGTTTCTGCCCCCTATACGCACTCTTCAAATTCAGCACCAATAAGTAACGATCAAAAAAACCTCACCAGGAGTCCCAATGAACGTTGCTCTCTTCGAAAAAACAATCCATTCCAGCAAAAAGCCACTCGTCATAGATCTTTGGGCACCCTGGTGTGGACCTTGTAAAGCCATGAATCCTTTGTTGGAAGAAGTGAAGAAAACCTATTCCGGCAAAGTGGATGTGATGAAGATCAATTCTGATGAAAGTCAGGCTCTGCTACAAAAACTAAACGTGGTTGGCATTCCCACCTTGCTGGCGTACGTGGATGGAAAACAAGTCTATCGCAAAACGGGGATGCATACCTCAGCCGCGCTCAATGGGTTGTTCAGTCAACTGGCTGAAGGTAAACAAGAGGTACAGGTAAGCACGGTTACGCCCATTGCGCGCATCTTCCGGGTTTTGATCGGAATTGGGCTCGTCATTGCAGGATATTATTCTTCGCTCTCCTGGTTGTTTTATGTGGCAGGTGCGGTCGTGATCTTTAGCTCATTTTATGACCGCTGCCCCATTTATAAAGCAGTCAAAACAAAGTTAAGCTCACTGTTCAAGAAATCAAAACCACCCGTAAAACGGGTGGTTTGATCTG
>CAZWKK010000065.1:0-9206 GCA_964634855.1 uncultured Anaerolinea sp. | reverse complement strand
TCGCATTGCAGCAATTAAGCGAGCTTCCTTTGGTAGAGAAGTTTGGCTATTTGACCATGTTCTTCGCCATCAGTTGGTTGACCATCTTTCTGATCCTCAAGATCGTATTTCAAAATACAGCCTGGTGGGCATTGATCTGTTTTGCCATTTTCGGCGGAACGGCTTATGCATTACTCTTTTCACAACGAAACTTCTTAGATTTTGAACTGGGTATCGTTTTGCCTCTTGGCCTCGTTTTTCTTATTTGGGGGCTCAGACGCAAACTAATTGGATTGATCATCCCGGGATCGATCTTATCTACTGTAGCGCCAGGTGTATTTTTGGCCTGGAATGGTTCTACAAACCCGGAAGGCTTAACAGAAACCGGTGTTATGCTGGTTTGGTTTGCCTTTGGTTGGATCCTGATCACGGTATTTTCTCGTATCATCTATAAAAAATTCATTTGGTGGCCGCTCATTCCAGGTGGTGTCTTGGCTATGGTAGGGTGGGGCCTTTACATTGGCGGGAATCCCAGTAACGCTCTCGGATTTGTGGGGAACTCTGGCTCGATTGGCCTGATCATTTTTGGTTTTTACCTCTTATTGCTTCGATTTGGCATTCAAAAATAGTATTTATCAGAGCCCTTCAATCAAGAAGGGCTTTTTTGACCCCTGTTCAACTCGTTATGCCTCTGATAAGATAAGGGGTTGTTAATTCTGGAAGGTTATTAGAGACTGGATCTTATTTATGGAAAAAGCAAGAACTGATATTCGTAATGTTGCAATCATCGCCCATGTAGATCATGGTAAAACGACCCTGGTAGATGGTTTGTTAAAACAGGCAAGAGTGTTCCGCGAGAATCAGCAGGTACAGGAACGCATCATGGATTCCAACGATCTGGAACGCGAACGCGGCATTACGATTTTGGCCAAGAACACAGCAATCACCATTCCTAACCCCAAGACAGGCGAGAACGTTAAGATCAATATTGTTGATACTCCGGGACACGCTGATTTTGGCGGTGAAGTTGAACGCGTAATGAACATGGTGGATGGTGTTCTCTTACTGGTAGACGCTGCAGAAGGCCCCATGCCCCAGACGCGCTTTGTGCTCAAAAAAGCTCTGGAAATGGGTCATAAAGCCATCGTGGTGATCAACAAGATGGACCGTAAAGACGCTGATCCTGAGCGCGCAGTAAATTTGACCTTTGACCTGTTCGTAGAGCTCGGTGCCAATGATGAGCAATGCGATTTTCCCATCATCTATGCCAACGCCATCACGCAACAGGCAGGCTTAACCCATGATCTGGAAGATAACCTTCAGCCTTTGTTCAACGCAATTCTTGAAAATGTTCCCGCTCCCGTGGTAGATGAAGAAGCTCCGCTTCAATTACTTGTCACCAACCTTGGTTATGATGATTATCGTGGTGTCACTGCAGTTGGCCGTATCCATGCAGGCAAGATCATTGCAGGTGCTCCCATTGCCCGAATTCTAAAAGATGGCAAGATCGTCCCAGAAAATGCCCGCTACCTGTACACCTTCCAGGGTCTGGACAAAGTGGAAGTTCCATCTGCCCGTGCTGGAGATATTGTGGCCATTGCTGGTCTATTGGCCATTGGGATTGGTGAAACTCTGGCAGATATGCAAAACCCAGTCGCTTTGCCCACCATCCAGGTGGAAGAACCTACCGTCCGTATGACCTTTGGCGTTAATACTTCACCGTTCTCCGGAAAAGAAGGAAAGTGGGGGACTTCTCGTAAGTTACGCGAGCGCCTTTTCGACGAATTGAAAAATAACGTAGCATTGCGTGTAGAAGAAACAGAAAGCCCCGATACTTTCGTCGTCTCCGGGCGAGGGGAGCTACATCTGGCTATTCTGATCGAAACGATGCGACGCGAAGGGTATGAATTCCAGGTTTCACGTCCTGAAGCAATCTTCAAAGTAGGCCCAGCTGGCGAAACGCTGGAACCATTTGAAGAATTACATGTAGATACCAGCCCGGATACTGTGGGTACTGTGGTGGAGATGCTTGGTAATCGCCGTGGCAAGATGTTGGAAATCACCAATAACCCCGATAATACTGTACATCTTAGCTATATCGTGCCAACCCGTGGTCTGTTGGGCTTTCGTTATCAATTCCTAACCGCAACCCGCGGCATGGGCGTTCTGAATACGCTCTTCCATGATTATCTGCCTCTGGCGGGTCCAATTACTTCTAGAGCCACCAGTTCTGTGGTCGCCTGGGAAACCGGTCTGACCTCTACCTACGGTCTCAAAAATGCCGAAGAACGTGGTGTTCTTTTCCTTGGCGCCGGTGTGGATGTATACGAAGGCATGGTAGTTGGCGAGACTCAGCGGCCTGATGATCTGACCGTGAACGTCTGCAAGAAGAAGCACCTCACCAATATGCGTTCTTCCAACAAAGACATTGAGATCCGTTTGACGCCGCCGTTGGTAATGAGCCTGGATCAGGCCATTGAATACCTGGCAGAAGACGAACTGCTTGAGGTCACCCCATTGAACTTCCGCATCCGTAAACGTATTTTGGATACAGAAGAACGGGGAAAACAGACCAAAAAAGCCAAAGAAGCTTTGTTGGATGCTTAATATTAACAAATTGTTAAAACTGGCTATTGACTTTCTACACGGAATATGATAAATTTATCCCTGTAGGATGCTTAGTAGTTCTTGTTGGATGTAAAGAAGACAGGCCAAAGCGCAAGCTCCAGGTACTGTCTTTTTTTGACCCACTCGTAGGACGAAAAGGGAAATCCTAATAATAAGTGGTTTTTTGCTATAGGAGGCAAAAGAATGTCAGAACGGATCGTCGGTACAGTTAAATGGTTCAACGGAACCAAAGGTTATGGTTTCATTTCCCGCGAGGGTGGTGAGGATGTCTTCGTACATTTCTCTGCCATTCAGGCTGATGGATATCGTAACCTGGAAGAAGGCCAAAAGGTTGAGTTCGCAATCGAAAAAGGCCCGAAAGGCCTCCAGGCAAGCAATGTTGTTGTTGTAAAGTAACAGAGACACTGCAAATCTGGATCCGCTCTGAGTTTTCTCAGAGCGGATTTTTATTTATCTTTTTCTATGGCGTTCCAGTAGCCCTTATCCAGCTCATCATCCGAAAGGTGCGCATAGCGTTGGGTGACAGCTATATTACGATGGCGTGCCAACTCCTGGGCCAGTTTGAGATTGCCAGAAGCTCTCAAGACGCGAGTAACAAAGTAATGTCTGAAAGAATGGGGGGTGATTGTTCCCACAGCTTCTTCTCCCAAGAACTCCAGGACGCGCTCAGAGACAATATTTCGCCCTGTTGTGGTTGTTATGGGTTTTATCTTTGAACCGGCGCCCTTATCGTGCCTGGCAAAGATTGGCAAGGATGTGAGAGGACGATTGGAGGCGCCATCCAGTTTCCGACGCTCATTCAGGTAGTCCAACAGAGCATCTGTAGCCCGTGTAGAAAAGCGCACAATATCCTGACGATTTCCTTTCCCTATGATCATGGCTTTGCCTTCGTTCCAATCCAGATCTCCACGACGCAGACCACAGGCTTCGTGCACACGTAAGCCTGTATCAGCAAGGGTAAGCAAGAAAGCACGGTCCCTTAAATGGATCAAATGTTCTGTTTCTTCTTCATAAGGAGCTGTTTTCAGGCTTTCAGCATGCTCCAGGACCTTTTCTATGGCACTGACCGGAAACTGCGGCAGCCTTTGCCCGGGACGGCGGGCACGTTGTTGTATCAGTAGGCGGATGCGTGGTAGATTGATCGGAGCAAGGTTCTCAGCAGCCACATACTCAAAAAAGCCCGTAGCTGCGGTCAGATAGAGCCTTTCTGTGGTGGCTGCATGTTCTTTGAGATCTGCAGCCAACCAGACCACAGAATCCTCTGAGAGCTCGCTAATAGGGGTCTTGCTGATGTTCAGGTGGTGGTTTGCGAGCGACTGCATAAAATACTGCATGGCATTCTTGTATGTTGCAGCCGTGTGCGCGCTACGAGCCATTTTGACAGAATCAAGGTATTTTTCTATCGTTTCCAAGATTGTTGGCATAAGGACCTTTTATAGTTTATCTTGTATTTGTTATTGCTTATTATAATAATACTTATCGAAACCATAAAGTTATTTTAGTACATTTTGCTCCCCTTTTCAAGGATTTGTCTATAATAAAGTTGTTGTGTAGATACGAATGATGAGGTGTAAAAGATGAATCAGGAAATCTATCAAATCCCCCCAACCGTAGCCCATAGGTATCTGATCGCGGGACAATCTGGCTACTTATTGATTGATGTGGGTCTCCCCAATGAGTACGGCAATTTGCGTAAGTATCTACAAGGATATGGTGTCTCTTTCGACCAAATCGAGCTGATAGTGATCACACATGCAGATGGTGACCATTTTGGCTGCCTGTCCGAGGTGAAGCACGATAACCCCTCCCTGGTGACCGCAGCCAGTGAAATCGAAGCCAGAGCCATAGAATCTGGTAAATCATCACGGCCTACCAAAGCGAAGGGTATTCAAGGAATCTTCTACAAAGTAGTAAGCCCTATGTTTCAATCCAAACCTGCTAAGGTCGAGAGAATCTTGAATGTGGGTGAAGTTTTGCCCTTCCTGGGTGGCTTGGAGGTGCTTGACACCCAAGGTCATACCCCTGGACATATCTCCCTCTGGTCAGAATCTACACGCACCCTTTTTGCCGGTGATTCCATCAAAGTAAGAGGAAAATCTCTCCTCCCCTCTTCTGGTGGTAACACGTGGGACGAAGCTCTGGCTCTTCAGTCATTTGAAATGCAGATTGCGCTCAAACCAGACCGCATCTATGCGGGCCACGGTGTTTGGTTAAGAGACTAATATAGTTATTATGTTCTAAATAGGGATAATTTATGTCAGAACCAAAAATGTTCCAACACGCAGACTTGGATGGTACTTCTTTTGAATGGCGAGGAAACAAGATCGGTATTTTGCTCTTTCATGGTTTTACTGCCACCACTGTAGAAGTTCGAATAATGGCCAAATTCCTCCACGACATGGGTTATACCGTACGCGGACCCTTACTTCCCGGTCATGGCAAGACAGTGGAGGAAATGAACTCTTTCTCCTGGCATGATCTGATCAACTGTGCAGAAGATAACTTCCAAGCACTGAGTAAAAATTGCGACAAAATATTTGTGATGGGAGAATCTATGGGCGGGTTGCTTTCGCTTGCGCTCAGCATACGTCACCCAGAGATTGCCGGAATGATGGTGTTTTCTCCAGCTTTGATCGTACCAGGACTCAGCAAAGCAGAATGGCTGTGGCCTTTTAAAAACTATATTTGGAAGAAAAACATAGATGAGACCATGGAATGGCAGGGCTTTAATGTTGTCCCGCTACACGCAGCGGCGCAGCTTTCTAAACTTCAAAGGAAAATCCGTAGAAATCTTTACAAAGTGACCGTTCCAACACTCGTTTTTCAGGGGAAATTAGACCGCTCAATTGATCCGATGAGCTCGGTCAAAGTGCTTGAGACCATCAGTTCAGAAGAGAAAGAGCTAATCTGGCTGGAAAATTCCACCCACTGCATTTTGCTGGACAATCAGTTGCCTGACGTTGAGGAGATCTGTTTGCGATTTATTCAAACTCACACCTGATGCGTGCGTGGCCTTTCACGTTTATTGGGGTTATAATTACCGGGTAGTTTTATTCAATGGAGTGAAGGAAATGGACAAAAAAGAAAAACCGATTGGCAAAACAACCATCGCCCCTGACGTTCTGGTTTCGATTGCACAACTGGCTGCTCTTAGTGTTGATGGTGTCAGCCACCTCACCCCGGTGCCGCGAGAAGTGAATACCCTCTTCAAAAAGGGTTTGGACGACGGCGTAGACGTATCAGTAGAAGACAATCATGTCTATGTTGACCTTTATGTTGTGATGAAACGAGACTTTAACGTCCGTGAAGTTAGCCACAATATTCAGAATCAGGTCTCACGTTCCATCTCTGAAATGGTTGGAATGGAAATTGGCAAAATTAACATTCATGTTGAGGATATTGATTTCTCAGGGAAGTAGTTTTTATTCATGAAATCTCGTACCAAGGCCAGAGGCATCGCCTTGCAGGTTCTTTACGAATATGATCTGACCGGCCATCCAGTTGGGGAAATTTTGGCTGACCGGCTTTCGGAAGAAGAGAATGACGAAAAACTGGAAAGTTTTTCTCGTGCCATCGTCATTGGTGTTGTTCCTCTCATTGCACAATTGGATGATCTGGTGGCCAAACATGCCCCAGAATGGCCGATGGACCAGGTTGCAGTGATCGACCGCAACATTCTTCGTATTGCTGTCTGGGAATTCGCTGTGGCAGAAACGACGCCGGTGAAAGTAGCCATCAATGAGGCAATTGAGCTGGCAAAATCATATGGCTCCGATAGTTCTTCCCGCTTTGTGAATGGTGTTCTGGGCAGCCTGGTTGGTCATCAGGACGAAATTCACCAATTCTTTAAGACATATTCTGCTTAGCTAATTAATCGTTCTAAAAGATAATTCAGATGATGAGCCGACTTTCTAACTCTGTAAAACGCAGCCTGTGGTGGGTCATTTTTAGTCTCTTCACTGGCAGCCTGATATTATCTGCCTGTCAAAATTCTCCTTTTACTTCTGAAACAATCAAACAGTACCCGCAAGCTGAGGTGGTCTTTCAGGTTACGCTCCCATCTGCCATTCCACAGGATTCAAAATTGATGTTTGAAATGGTGGATGATGTGACCGGGCTTGCCTTTAACCCCACCCGCTATGAAATGACCCAGCAAGATGATCGCACCTACTTTGTCAAATTGGATCTGGTGATTGGGTCAGCCATCAAATACCGCTATGTCCGGCAAGCAGATGTTTCTACTGTTGAATATGATTCTCTTGGGAATCAAGTGCGTTTCCGGCTGGCTGAGGTAAGTGGACCAGCCATCTTTCAAGATAGCATATCAGGTTGGGTAGATCAGGCATTTACTGGCAAGGTTGGCCGCATTACCGGTCAAATGTTTGATTCCTCCAGCAGTACCCCAGTACAAAATCTTCTCATTTGTGCAGATGGTCTGCAAACGACAACCGCTTCTGATGGCACCTTTATCCTTGAAGGGGCTTCAGTTGGAACTCATAACCTGGTTGCTTATAGTATGGACGGCCAATACAGTTCTTTCCAACAAGGGGTTGTTGTCTCAGAAGGCGCCAACACACCGGTTGTGGCAGCTTTGAATAAACGGCCCATGGTTAATGTAACTTTCAATGTTACTTTGCCAAAAGATTTCGTCACCGATCTACCCATGCGATTGGCCACCAATCTGCAGTCACTTGGCAATGCCTACACGGATCTTTCATCCGGGTCAACCATGCTGGCAGCCAATTTACCCGTCTTTACCAAAAAATCAGGCTCCACATATGAAATTACCCTATCACTACCCGCGGGCGTTGATCTTCGTTACAAGGTGACATTGGGCGATGGTCTTTGGAACAGCGAGCTTTCTGAACAGGGAGCGTTTGTGCTTCGCCAGCTGCTGGTGGGTAATAAAGACCAAACGATCAATCTTAAGGTCGCTACTTTCACTACTCCTGGGTTCGCGCCTGTCAGTTTTGATGTTTTCGATGAAGCAGGTATTCCAGCAGATGAGGTCATCTCGATCCAATTCAATCCATTTGGATGGTTTGAACCGATTCCCATGGTAAAAAGCGGAGAGAAGGAATGGAAATATTCCCTTTACTCCCCCATGAATATTTTAGGGCCTGTTGAATACCGCTTCTGCAGAAATGCTTCCTGTGAAGCAGGTAGCTCAATTGCAGAAACCCCTCAGTCATTTACACCTGCCAATACCGAACAGAATTTGACTACCACGATCTCAAAATGGTCAAATTTGCAAAACTATCAGCTCTCACCTGACCAATTGGTCACTTCAAGTGAAGGGTTACAACCGAGATCTGATTTTATGGCCGGATTTGAGCTTTCCACACATTACTCCCCTGCTGAACAGGCTTATGCCAAGAACGGCATGGCGAAACTGCTAAACTCAGGGGCGAATTTTGTGATCATTTCGCCTACTTGGATAGCTACGCGCAATAATCCGCCTTTATTCTCACCGATTCCGGGTGAGAATATTAATTTTAGCGACTATTTGGCATTAAAAGAACAAGCCAAAGCTTCTGGCGCTCAGGTCGCTGTTTTTCCACAGGTTTCATTTGATGGAAATTCGACCAATTTTTGGAAATCTGCATCCAAGGATGGTTGGAACCAAAGTTGGTTCGATCGTTACCAGCGCTTTGTTCTCAATGCAGCAGATTGGGCAGCACAAGGCGGTGCAGACGCACTGATTCTTGGCGACCCATCTGTAAAGTTCAGCGAATTGTCAAATGAAAAATGGCAAGCCCTGGTGTCCTTAGCCCGGACGCGTTTTACAGGAAAGATCATTGGCGTTTATGTCTATCCTACCGGGAATCAAAACACATCATGGTTGAATTCAGTGGACCAGATTTACGTTCTTTATTCCCCCACTCTTTCACAAGATAGTGCTACAACCACCCTAAGTTTGATCGATCTCATCGAAAAAGATCTTTCAAATTCCGTTTATGCAAAATTAAAAGATCTGAATAAGCCTGTTATCGTTGGCATTAATTATCCGTCTGCGCAAAATGCATTTGCCGGCTGTAAGGATGATTTGGGTTCTTGCCTCAACTCATGGGCATCGGGACCCACCGACCTGGATGTTCAGATGAAGGTCTACAACGCAGCGGTCATTGCCAGTGCAAAACAAAATTGGATCAATGGCTTTATTTCAAGAAACTTTAGTCTCCCTGCTGCACTTTCAGATAATTCAGCCTCCATCAATGGAAAACCTGCGATGGACATTCTTTGGTTTTGGTATCATACAATTTTGAACAAAACTTCATAACTTAGGAGAGCTATCTATGCAAATCCTTGG
The DNA here is from genome assembly GCA_964634855.1 of uncultured Anaerolinea sp. Lineage (GTDB taxonomy): Bacteria > Chloroflexota > Anaerolineae > Anaerolineales > Anaerolineaceae > UBA6107. The sequence goes on along the minus strand of CAZWKK010000065.1, from coordinate 289 downwards.
CCGACCAAGCGACTTCGGACTCGAATCGCTAGGATTGACAGGACAGGCAAGAGAATTCTGGAATCTCACCCGAGGAGAACTACTCGAGAAAGCACTTGAAAGAAAAGAAGGAATTGTTTCACAATCTGGCGCCCTTGTAGTTAATACCGGAAAATTTACCGGAAGAAGCCCAAAAGACAAGTACATAGTAAATTATGGGCGCGAGAGGGATAAACAAATTGATTGGGGATCAACTAATCAACCTATTGAACCTGAGGTTGTGAAAGAATTATTATTATTGGTTCAAAAT
>CAZWKK010000064.1:7542-9230 GCA_964634855.1 uncultured Anaerolinea sp. | reverse complement strand
CGGCCATGTCTTTTGAGCGATCCTTGCAACATGCCCGTCTGGCAGCATATCCACGTGTTGAGGGTTTTACGCTCATCAGCCTGGGTGATCTGTACAGAGATCTAAGAGCACTAAAAGAAGCTCAGCAAACGTATCAGATGGCACATGACCTGACCAATAAGTATGAAGAGAAGGGGATGTTGCTTTATCTCGCTCTCTCTGATGCGATAACGTTGCGTTTAGAAGGAAAATTTGAAGAAGCGTTAAAGGCTTTATCTTCTGCATCTTCAATTGCCAAAAAAGGTAATTTTACTTATGAGATTAATCTCATTAAATTAGAAGAATTGACAATTTCGCTCAAAACGGGGAAGGTCTCAGGAGTTGAAGAAGAATTAACTTATCTTGCCACCAGCTTTGAAAGACAACGGAATTTGACCGAAGCTTTTCAGGCAAACCTTTTATCGGTGGTTTGTTTGTTCCTTCAAAAGAAATGGATCCAGGGGCAACAGTTATTCCAAGAGTTATATGATTCAAAATTACATGACCCGGTAAAAAACATTTTGGCCCAGATTGGTCTGGAGTTTAAAGATGTTTTTGAAAAAGCAAGAGGTCATGTCCTTGAGTTCGATCCATTGGTGGATATTCTGGAGATAGTCTCTGAATTTGAAGTAAAAGCGCCAGAAATTCGTAGAATCATAAAAAGACAGAGCAATGTAATCCAGTTTACAAATTATCAACTATCTATTAAGGCTTTTGGCCGTATGCAGGTTAAACTGAGTGATCACATCATCACTTCAGCAGATTGGAAATCGCAAACTTCTCGAGACCTCTTCTTTTACCTGTTGGCTCACCCGGTTGGCGTGACAAAAGAAGAAATTGGACTGGCTTTTTGGCCAGATTCTACGCCAGATGAGTTACGCCTGCGGTTTAAGAACTGCGTTTACCGTTTACGCCGAGCTGTTGGTAATGATGTGGTGAAATATAATGATGATGAAACGTACCAGTTCAACCGCGCAGTTGATTATGAATATGATGTAGAAAAGTTCATGCGTGAGATCTCCCTGGCAAAAAATGCAGAGGGGTTGGAAGCTCAGATCAAACATCTTAAAGCGGCTGTAAGTGTCTACCAGGGGCCGTTCATGCCAAAAGGAGATCAGAGCTGGATCATCGCTCAACGTGAACAGTACCAACAACTTTACATCGAAAACGGTCTGATCCTGGCCAATTTGCTGATGCAGCAGGGGCATCATTCATCTGCTATACAATATTCAAAAAAGATCTTGGATCAAGATCCCTGCAACGAAGCTGCGTATCGGTTATTAATGGTCATTTATGCGTCTATGGAAGATCGTGCATCTGTAAAACGACAATACGATTTGTGCCGCCAGACCTTAATGAACGAATTGGGCGTAGAACCTACGGATACTACCCGAAATTTGTTTGATACTTTGATGCGCTGATAGCGCTCTCGCTTCGAGAACCCGGGCAGATACCTTCATTAAGGTATCTGTTCTTTGTTTTAAAACTCTAATATTTTTCTAAAATTTGAGCCTTTATTGAAGCCTGGTTTGAAGCCTACCTCTTGTAATAATAAACCTGTAAGTAAAAAAATTACAAAAAAATAATAAATATAAGGAGTCTCCCATGAAAACCAATTTATTCCTTGCTTCCACCAAGATCGCCAAGAACATCCGCATCGTCCTCTTTGT
>CAZWKK010000064.1:0-7442 GCA_964634855.1 uncultured Anaerolinea sp. | reverse complement strand
CCAGTCATCCTCATTAGCACGCAAGCAATCTTGTTATTGTTCGCAGTGCTGAACATTAAAAAGAAAAGTTTTTGGCCGATCAGCCTGGGATTTCTGGCAAACTTTCTCGTCATCAGCTTGAATGGCGGCTTAATGCCGATCAGCCCAGATACTATCCGTAAGCTGGTCCCAAATGCACCTGCAGAGTGGATGGTAACAGGTCAACGCCTGGGAACAGGGAAAGACGTCGTGTTGCATGCAAAAGATACGATCCTCCCCATTCTCTCAGATCGGTTCGTTACCCCCGCCTGGTTGAATTATCCAGTTGCTTTTAGCCTGGGTGACATCTTGATCGCAATAGGGGTCATCGCGTTGCTCTGGTCAATGGGTGGGCCTCAAACTCAGAAAGTTACGGAGTAAAAATGAGCAACTATTTTAAGAACTTTGATAAACATGAAAAGATAGTGGCACCTCGAGATCGCGAGTATTCACGCATTTTGAGCGCGGCGGTTGTGAATGAGAAATTCCGCAATTTGCTTCTCTCAAACCCTGGCATGGCCATCCGCGCCGGGTACGGCGGTGAGGCATTCCAACTGGCAGAAAAAGATTCTGAGCGAATTTCAATGATCCGTGCGACCACCTTGGCAGATTTCGCAGCCCAGATGAAGAATTACATCTCTTGAGTGTGCACGACGATTGCCTGAGCAAGCGAACTGTTTTCCTCAAGCAAATTTAAGGGTAGACGAGGAAATGTCTAATTACATCGAACCGACAAATTCTTTTCAAAAGAGTTCCTATAAAATCACGGCTCAGAATTCTGTAGACCGATTGATCGGTCTATCGGATTTAAACCGTTATCTATTGGGCTCAAATACACTTCAAGATTTGATGGAAAGATCAGCTCGGTCGATGCTTGAAATCTTGAATCTCGACTACGCGCGCATCGTTACTGCAGAGACGAATGGACATTATTGTTGCAGGATCTCGTGCAATAAAGACACAGCAACGCTGGGACATAAATTTGACAACTTCGAGACCGAAGAAAATGAGCGGATCTACGAAAAGGTCAAAGACACCATTTCCCCACTTACTTTAGCTTCTCTTTCACCCATCTTAGCCGAAAAGGATTTTCGGGCGCTTGCTTTACCCAATATCTCGCATTTGTGGGCGATTTCACTTTCGGTGAATTCTCAGTTTGTCGGTTTATTGATCCTGGGAAAAAAACAACTGGCCGAATTGGATCACAAAGTGATCACTTCCACCCATCTGGTAGATCTGATCGCTGGTCAGCTATCCAATGCAGTCTATCGCATCCGCTTGAATGACCGTTTGACCGGCACGTCTCTTGAAATGGTTAAAGCGTTGACAAAAACGTTGGAAGCCAGAGATTCTGAAAGTGGTTTGCACAGCCAGCTGATGGCAGGTATGTCTCAGCAATTGGCGATCAAATTAGGGCTGACAGAATCAGAAGCGCAAGAGGTTTATTGGGCAGCGTTACTGCACGATATTGGCAAGATCGGTATTGAAGACAAAATTTTACGCAAACCTGGACCTCTCAATGCTGATGAGTGGGAGATCATGAAAACCCACCCTGAAATCGGGGCCAAGATCGTACAGGGGTTGACCGGGTTGGACCGGGTAGCACCTTTGATTCTGGCACACCACGAACGAATTGATGGCTCAGGCTATCCAAAGGGTTTGAAGGGAGACCAAATTCCTTTGGGTGCCCGAATCATTGCTGTGGTGGATTCTTATCACGCTATGATCGAAGGTCGCGTTTACCGCTCCAGCCGACCTCATGTTGAAGCTTTGGCAGAGATCAGCAGAAACAGCGGTACATTATTTGACGAGAAAGTTGTACGAGCTTTTAAAGCGATCATCAATCAGGCTGTTTGATTGTTAAAAATTTGAACCACACAATTGCTGCAGGGGGACAAAAAATGGATGGTCAAGGTTGAAGACCATCCATTTTGATTTAAGTTGATAGAGTTCTAATGATTACGATGCGTAAGCAATGATGAATAACCGACCCCAAGAGGAGTTTCCATCTTTGTTGATGCAGGTCTGCAAGACCAGTGCTCCGCTTTTACCAAAAGTCTGGTTGAAGACATCGGTGCTGGAGAGTTTCTTGGAGCTGTCGCTCAGGTTGACGAAATTGGAATAGATATTGGTAGGGTCAAGCGCCTGGTATTGGCGAACTTCACTGACTGTGTAATTCTTTTTGGAGCCATCGCCAAAGATCACGGTGATGGTGGCACCAGAAGAAATGCTGGAGAAATATTTTCCAGCCAGGTAATTGTGGGCCAGCAAACCAGTAGAGCCGTAGCTGGTAGCGAGACCAAATTGGGTGACGGTCTCGCTGGCGGTGGAGACATAACCAGGGTTACCAGAGGGCTGTTGAACCACGGTCAGGGCAAATTTGTCGGCGGCGTAGATGCCAGTAATTTGGCTGGAGCTGCCGGTTTTCACAGAAGAAGCGAAATCATCCAACGACTGTAAAGTGCTGGGGGCAGCAGCAACCAGGGCAGAGGGACCAGTAACAGGAATGGTTGCAGTATTGAACGCCGGTGCAAATGCCAGCATGAGGCTTGCGTTGACGAGGAGGATACGGACGAATTTTTGAAGGAATGTTTTCATTTTTTATCTCTCGGTAACCAAATAGTAACTTATTGGTAATTACATAATTATTATAGTAATAAATTAGTAATTAAGCAATAAAATAACAGTAAAATTTCAGTAATGTAAAGTTGGTTAGAGAGAGGGTTAAATAAAAAAGGACCTCGATCGAATCGAGGTCCTCTAAATAAGGGTTTAGCTTTTGAAGAGATTATTTATTGAGTTTCAGATCTTTTTTTAATTGAGGTAGAGCCAGTTCGGTGGCAGCTACTCCGGCAGCCAGCATTTTGTCGGCGTCACCAAAGGTCCAGGAGGAGTACATCGAAACTTCCGGGCGGATGTAACAGTCACATTCAGACGCGTCCGCAACGGCGCTGCGTGCCTGCATGATGTTGACCATATCCATGAACACATCGAACGGATTGGTCGGGCGTCTTCCGGATGCCTGAGTCTTGGATAAGTTAACCCCAATGATATAGGTGGCACCCATGGCTTTGGCCTGTTCTACAGGGAAATTGTCGACCGTACCACCATCCACAAGCAAGCGTCCATCGATCTCTACTGGAGAGAATAACCCAGGGATGGAGGCGCTGGCGCGGATGGCTGGGGCCAATGGGCCTTCATCCAGAACGATCCGTTCACCGGTCATAATATCGCAGGCGATGGCAGCAAAGGGGATCTGCAGGTCTTTAAACTCACAATCGCCAATGTTCTTGCGAATGTACTCTTCCATGGGGGTGGTATCGAAAAAAGAAAGTGGCCGGTTCAGATTGGGCTTGAGCAGGGTTGGCCAGCTCATGGTCAGGAACATACGCGTGATCTCTTCCAATGGTACCCCGGCACAATAGGCTGCACCAACCAATGCACCGGCGCTTGTGCCAGACACAATGTCGGGGCGAATCCCTTCCCGCTCCAATACCTTCAAAACTCCCAGGTGGGCTGCCCCACGGGTGGCGCCACCGCTCAATGCCAGACCAATGACTGGTTTCTTTTTACGCAAAAAATCGAATATTGACATGTTTCCTCTGCTTGAAGTAATTTCTACCTCATTATACGAAGGATTGCTGATTTGGTTGTACTTTGGGAGGATTAATAATAAAGAGAATTGAGAATTGTGCGCAAGAATTCTTGTTGCTGAGCCAGATCTTTTTGTTCGAGTTGTAATAAAAGCGCATCTGGCCATTTTTGTTTTGCTATTTCCAGTAAGCTGGGGCGGATGACGATGACTGCAGTCTGATAAGCATGGCTTTCGATGGCCCTAATACCGTTTTGCCAACCTAGCCCTCTTTCCAATTCGATCGGTCCCAACTCGTCTACGATAAGGAGGTCGCAGGGGGTGGCACTGCCGAGCACCTCATCACCTACCTTTAAGGCTTCCTTGTCAAAGGTCCAGTGAATGGTGGGCACATCAGAATCTTGTTCTTCTTCATTTAGGTTGGCCAATCGCATCTGTCTTCCGCTGCGCAGGTCCAACAGGTCAATCCCAGTTTTCTTGTTGTTGTTGAAAACGGCCGGAGAGATCACCCCGCTTACATCGAAGCCGGCTTTCTTTGCTTGCTCTTTAAGCTGGATCAAAAGGGTGGTCTTGCCGAATTCCCGCTCCCCGCTGAGGATGAATCGCTTTGCGTCAGGCATATGTATCCCAATCAACGATGCGTTTACCCTCCAGCATCTTTACGCTGATGGGCAATCCGTAAAGCTGAGAGAGCAGGTCTGAGGTCATAACCTCTTCGGCCAGACCTGATCGCAAGATATGACCCTTTTGCATGAGCACCATGTTGCTGGCAATGGCCAGCGCAACATCCGGTTCGTGGGTGGTAAAGATTATGGTCACGCCCTGTTTTTTGAGCTCGCGCAGAATGTTCACCAATCGGCCTTTGTTGCTCAGGTCCAGGTGAGAGGTAGGCTCATCCAGCAACAGGATCTTGGGTTGCTGGGTCAGAGCACGGGCCAACAACACCAACTGACGTTCGCCGCCGCTGATACTGGGAATGGGACGATGTTTGAGCTCTTCTAGACCGACCTCTGCCAGTTTCTCTGCTGCAATGCGAACGTCTGCCTCGCCAGGCATGGCCAGGGGGGGGAGGTAAGGGGTGCGACCAAATAATACGTATTCTAAAAGAGAAAAATCGAAGGCTGTGGTCTCATTTTGCGGCACCAGACCGATCCATTGGCCCAGTTGCCGGCGTGTGTAGGTTTTGAGGGGACGGCCATTTAAATGAATGGACCCAGCGTGCGGCGGAAGCCAGCCAAGTGCCAGGTGCAGCAGGGTAGTTTTGCCAGCACCGTTTGGCCCCAGAATAGCGGTGATGCTGCCGGCTTCAATCTGCAGATCAAAATGTTCCATCACCGGCTGGCTGCCAGTGGGGTAGGTATAGCTGAGGTCTTTAAATTCAAAAATTGGCGTATCCATGTTATTTTGTCATGGGGGCTTTCTGCCGGATCATCAACCAGGCGAAAATGGCAGCACCGATCATGGAGGTGAGGATGCCCAGCGGGATCTCGCCAGCCAAGAGCGTACGGCCAATATCATCACACAAAATGGCAAAGATAGCGCCGATCAAGATAGAAGCGGGCAACATGTAACGCGAATCAGCTCCGAAAATACGCCGTGCGATGTGTGGGATGATGAGCCCGATCCAACTGACCATGCCAGAAACGGAGATGACCGCAGAGGTGGCGGCAACGCCAGCAATCAACAACAGAATTCGTTCTCGCGAGGGGGCTACGCCCAGAGAAAAGGCGGTCTCGTCGCTTAAAGAGAGCAGGTTCACTCGCCAGCGCATTCGCCAGATGATGAACAGGCTGATAACTACGATTGGCAATATAGAGAAAAATTGCTGCCAGGTGATGCGCCAAAGCCCACCCAGCAGCCAAAAGGTGACCTCTTGTAACTGGGTCAGTGGGTCAGCCACGATCTTGATAATGCCAAGCCCGGCAGAGAAGAAGGCTGATACGGCAATCCCTGCCAGGATAAGCCGCAAGACCCAGCCGCCGTAACGCACACGTCTGGCCAACAGGTAAGACAGGACCAATCCCATGGCTCCAAAGAACCCTGCACTGATCTGGATGAGCCAAAGAGAGCCGCCCAAGAAAACAATGCAAAGAGCCGCACCAAAACTGGCCCCCTGGGTAACGCCCAGAAACCCGGGCTCAATGAGCGGATTTCCAAAGATCATCTGAAACACCCCACCTGCGGCTGCCAGTGAGGCTCCCAGTAAAAGGGCGGTCAGGACCCTGGGTACACGCAGGTTGAATACCAGTTTTTGTGCCAGGGGATCGGTTTGAAGTCTATCAAATGAGATTATGCCTGGGGTGGGGTATCTTCCCAATAATATGGAAAGCGCCACAACCACCACCAGGAGAACCACCAGCCAGAACAGAATTCTGTTCCGGCTGGCAGCATTTTGAAACCGTTCACGGAGTGAAACCGTACTGTCTTGTTGAATCAGTTTATATCTCCAGAAAACAGGGGTACGATTTTGCTTTCAAAGGTGGCACTGTCCATATTATATAACGTTTGATAAAAAGTCTGAGCTTCGGCTTTGATATCCAGCCCGGGGAAGAGGTCAGGATGGAGCTTAGCGGCCATCCAGGTGAGGCCAAGGATCCAGCGGGTATCTGCCTGGTCCCAACTATACACGTCAGAGGCAAAGCCGTACAGTTTACCATCCTTGACGGCTTTCAACTCAGACCACTGCGGGTCAGCTTTGAGGGAAGCTACCACATCATTGACGGGGCTGAAGTAGGAGACCAGGAAGATGACATCCGGGTTCCAGGCAGCGATCTGTTCAATGGTAACAGTAGTCCAACCTTTGCCAAGTTCACTGTCTTTCCATACGGGGTTACCACCAGCATCCAGAACCTGGGTGGTCTGGATCCAGCTTAGTGGAGGCACATTAAAGGAAACCGTATCATTCTTGTTGTTGTAGTAAACCACCAGAACAGAAGGTTTCTGCTCATCGGTCAGGTTGGCAGTGACCTTGGTGACGGCATCGGTTTTCTCGGTAAAGTATTTTGCAACTGCAGCCGCACGGTCTTCGTTCTTGAAGATCTGGCCCAGCGTGGTGAGATCGCGAGAGTATTGCTCGGGAGTCTCAAAATCAATATAGACCACCGGAATGCCCAGCGCATCCAAGGGTGCGCCCAGGGTCTGTTCGTTGCTTGATTTCATCAAGACCAGGTCCGGGTTGACGGCGGCTATCTGCTCAGCACCCACGGTATCACCGGTGAGGGTGATCTTTGCATCGGCATTGGGGTCGACCATCGAGACGAAATTGCCCTTGCCCTGTGTGGGGGAGCCCATGGCCACGATCTTATCGGCGGCTTCAGGGAAGGTGTAGATGGCATCAGCGATCATAAATAGGGCTTTGCCAACCACAACCACTCGTTCAGGTACTTTCGAGAAAGAAACGGTGCGGCCCAAAGCATCGGTAACGCTAATGCTGGTTTCGGCTGGTGCTTCTGTTGCAGGTGCAGCAGTGGCACTGGTGCTATTATCGGCCGGAGCTGCAGTTGCAGGAGCGGCCGTAGGGTTGGTCTGTGCTGTGCAGGCGGATAAGAACAGCGCGACCAATAAAACGATGGATAGAACTTTGTTTCTCATTATTTTCTCCTTCAGAATTTAGATCAAATTCGATAATTGTTTAGGATCAAAGAACGTTCATTCAGGCAAGCTTTAAATCATCAGATACCTGTGTTCTGATGTGGTTTAGAGAAAATGAAAATATCGGCCGATGAAGAAGAGGGGTGTAAAGCAAAGAAAAGAGCGAGTCGGAAGCGAGACTCTGATTCTGATTATGAAAATCCTGTTTGTAAAAATCAGAAGGGAAATTTTGTGCAATCTT
>CAZWKK010000063.1:0-9264 GCA_964634855.1 uncultured Anaerolinea sp. | reverse complement strand
GTTACCGGGTTGGAGAGTGGTGCCGATGATTACCTGACAAAGCCTTTTGCCTTTGATGAACTCATCGCTAGAATCCACGCCCTCAGCCGGCGGCTCAACCCCACCTCGGCTGATTCCTGGGAGATCCGCCTTGGGAACATGGTGATGGATGCCAAAGCCCATACCTTGCGTCGAGAAGACAAACCCATTGATCTGACCAAAAAAGAATGGGACCTGCTTGAATTTTTTATGCGCCATCCAGGCCAGGTGCTCTCAAGACAAGAGATCCTGGATTACGTGTGGTCGTATGAGACCAACGTTCAACCAGAAATGGTGGATGTGTATATTTCCTACTTACGCCAAAAACTGACATTAGATGGCAAGAAGAACCCCATTGAAACCGTGCGCGGTTTTGGATACCGATTCGATGAAACCGTTGCTTAGTCACCTACGCATCCGTCTGGTCCTGCTTTATACAGCCATCGGCATCGGTCTGGCTGTGCTTTTAAGCGTGGGCACGTACACCCTGGTGAGTTACTATTTACGCGCCAATAACGACCGTGCCCTAACCCTAAAGATGGGGCTGCAATTTGCGTCGCTACATCTACCCTTACCCATTGATCTTTACGAGCCACTGATCGATGCTGGTTTCATTAAGAATTCAGCTGATTCTCTCTATTTCGTTGACCCGAGCGGGCATGCTGAAACAGAAAATGAAGATGAAGCAGCAGAAGCGCAAAATGATCAGGAATACAACGAGACCAATGCAGTTGAGATCAGCGAATTGGCCGATATTATGGTGCTTTCATTAAAAATCGACGGCACCCCCATTACAGGTACAGTGGTCACCCACTCCTGGCTTCCTGCAGACAAAGCCGCGATTGCAGCAGCCCTGGTGAATGGATCAGATCTCCGCACCGTCAAATTAACCGATGGAACCCCGGTGCGCTTGCTTACCTACCGTGTACCTGTGACGAATGAAGTAGGCATCATCCAGGTGGGGCGCTCCCTTAAACCGCAACAAGCCATGATGGACGAATTACTGCAGGGTATGATCTTGATCGGTGTCCTCAGTATCCTTTTACTGGGTCTGGGTTCATGGTTTCTTGCCGGAAGATCCATCAAACCCACTCAAGTAGCCTGGGAACGGCAGCAAACCTTTGTTGCCAATGCCAGCCATGAATTACGCACCCCGCTCACCCTCATCCATGCAGGGGTGGAAGTGGCTCAACGTCAATCCAATTCAGAAGCTCAGAAGCAGGTGTTGGATGATGTTCTCTCTGATGCCAATTACATGACCAAACTGATTGAGAATTTGCTCCTTCTCTCGCGTTTGGATGCCCACAAACTACCAATTGAGATACAGCCCATTTTGCTGCCAGAGCTGCTTGATGAGTTGATCCGGCAAAATGATCGTATCCTATCTGCAAAGGAGATCACCGTTTCATCCTCAGGGGAACCCCTTATAGTTCTAGCTGACCCAGTGCGCTTAAAACAGATCCTGCTCATCCTCATTGACAATGCCGCTCGCAACAATCACCCCGGAGGATGGATCAAGATCACCACCTCCAGCAAGGCAGGTAAAGCTGAGATCGAAGTCAGTGATAATGGCGATGGCATTGCCCCTGAACATCTTTCAAAGATCTTTGACCGGTTTTACAAAGTAACCGATAAATCGACCCAAGATTATCATGGCAGCGGGTTGGGACTCTCTATTGCACAAGGGTTGGTACAGGTCCAAAACGGCACCATCGAAGTGACCAGCAAAGTGGGTGAAGGCACCCAGGTGAAATTTACCTTACCCCTTTCGAAAACTGGAATTTCCTAGAAATTCAAAAACCGCTAAATGGCGGTTTTTGTTTTCAGAGAATGATTATGCTAAAATCTAATCCGTAAGGGAGACTTACTGGTTTTCGTAAGGAGGCAGAAATGGCACAAGATCGTACTCGCAAGCTAGTCATTACCGGCGCACTTGGTGCCGTGGCTATTTTGTTGGGACTCACTCATTGGGGTTTTATTCCCTGGTTTGCTGGCGTTTCGCTGACCATTATGCACGTTCCAGTTATTATCGGCGCCATATTGGAAGGCCCTGTGGTTGGTGCAGGCATCGGTTTGATCTTTGGCCTGTTCAGCCTGCTCCAGGCGGCCATTGCTCCTTCAAGCCCTGGGGATGTGGTCTTCACCAATCCGTTGATCTCTGTGCTGCCCAGGCTCCTCATCGGCCCATTTTCCTGGTTGGTATGGAATGCCCTCAAAAAGGTCCCCGTTCCCGGTCTCATCGCCACCGGGCTGGTAGGCAGCCTGACAAACACCGTTTTCGTACTGGGCATGTTGGGCTTGTTCCAGATCTACCCCTGGGCGTTGTTAGGCGGAATCGCCATTTCAAATGGCTTGTTGGAAGCAGCTCTCTCAGCCGTGATCACCGTATTGGTGGTGGGTGTGATCTTACAGATCCGTGTAGGCAAGAAAAAAGGCGCTGACCTGTAAGAAAAATTTTGTAACTGACCAATAGAAAGGTGAATCGATCATGGTTCACCTTTTTTTTCTGATGCCTAAGGCGTTTGAGCAAGCATTCTTAAATTTTGATTATAAATTCCTGCTTTTTGGCTAATTTCTAGAAATCCTCGGATATAATCGAGATAATGCGCAAAAGGTTCATTCTCCTTGGGGGCATCATTCTCTGTTTACTGGCAGCTTGCCAGCCTAAACCGAGTGATAATTCTATTTCAAACACGCCAATTGTGCCGGGCGCCTATATTGAGAATAAAGGCTCAGACACCATCGTCAACCTGGCGTTGGCCTGGGCTGAAGCGTATCAGCAGTTACACCCAGAAGTATCCATCTCCGTTACTGGCGGTGGATCAGGCACTGGCATAACCGCCTTGCTCAACAAGACAGTAGATATCGCCAATGCTTCGCGCCAGATCAAACCTGAAGAACTGGATGCAGCCAAAAAGGCTGGCCTGAATCCCAAAGAATTTGTTATAGCCCGCGATGCCATTGCGGTGATCGTGAACCCGAACAACCCGGTGGACCACCTTACCCTTAGCCAGCTTTCACAGATCTACCGTGGAGAGATCAACAACTGGAGTGAGGTGGGCGGCGAAGATCGGCCAATTGTGCGCCTTTCGCGTGAGACGAACTCTGGCACTCACGTTTACTTTTTAGAAGCAGTGGTACGCTTGGGAAACAGCAAAGACAAAGCCATCTTTACACCTGACACCCTGTTGTTGCCCTCTTCTGAAGGCATCATCGCAGAAGTCCGAGACAACCCCAATGCAATTGGTTATGATGGCCTCGGTTATGTTACATCAGAGGTAAAAATGGTCGCCCTTTCTTCTCTTGCAACTCCAGACCAGTTTGTATTACCTTCCGCTGAAACAGTCACCGACAACACCTATGTCATTTCCCGTAATCTTTACATGTACACGCAAGATACCCCCACAGGAGCCGTAAAAGACTACCTTGATTGGATCCTCACGCCTGAAGCGCAGAAGATCGTCACTGAGTTAGGCTTTGTTCCGGTGCAATAACAGGATTGAGCATGAAGCAAATCAGACCCAGAGGCGACCAATTCATTTCTCTTCTGATCAAACTCAGCGGCTATTCAAGCATATTGTTTGTTACTCTGATCTTGCTTTTTCTCCTACGGGAGGGGCTACCTGCCCTGACCGATGTTCCTCTTTCCAGCATCTTCAGCACCACCTGGTACCCCATTGAAGGTTACTTTGGTATCCTGCCCCTGTTGCTCGGCACCATTCTGGTGACGGTGGCGGCTACTATCATTGCACTGCCATTTGGGGTAGGCACGGCCATTTACCTTTCAGAAGTCGCGCCTAAATGGATCAAAGAGATCCTCAAACCCGTCATCGAGATCCTGGCCGGCATTCCCTCAGTGGTGCTTGGTTTTATCGGTATTTTGGTCATTGTGCCGTTTATGCGTGAGTTCTTTAATTTGCCCACCGGGCTCACCGCCCTTACCGGCGCTATTTTACTGGCCCTCATCTCCATACCCACCATTGTCTCCATCGCCGAAGATGCGCTCAACAATGTTCCCCCTTCTTATCGCCAGGCTGCCTGGGCCATGGGCGCCACCCGCTGGCAAACCATCTGGGGCGTCACCCTTCCCGCCGCCAAAAGCGGTGTTCTCACGGCCGTGATGCTGGGTGTTGGCCGAGCGTTGGGCGAGACCATGGCGGTAATGATGGTCACCGGCAATGCTCCCATTATGCCAGTACGCTGGAACTCATTGCTCATGCCGGTACGCACCATGACGGCCACGATCGCTTCTGAGATGGGCGAGGTGGCTACAGGAAGCCAGCATTACCAGGTGCTTTTCTTGATCGGCATCATCATCTTTATCCTCTCTCTGGTCGTCAACATTTTGGCCAGTTATGTGAGCACTAAACAACGAAAACGCGCAGAAAGGATCCTTTCATGAACCTTGAAAAAGATCCAACCTCACGACCTCACATTGTTCAAAACTTCGGCTTTTTGCTGCTGCGGCTCATCACGCTATTGACCGTGCTTCCCATCATTGGGCTGGTCGGCTATATCATCGTTCAGGGTGCACCGGCCATAAACTGGGAGTTCCTCAGTGCCATGCCCACCAACGGCATGCGCTCTGGCGGCATACTCCCCGCCATCATCGGCACCCTGTACCTCACTTTGGGGACAGCCGTTTTCTCCGTACCCCTGGGCGTCGCAGCCGGCATTTATATTGCAGAATATGCCGCCGATAATTCGGTCACCCGTCTGATCCGCATTGCCATCGTCAACCTGGCCGGCATCCCCTCTGTGGTTTATGGGTTATTCGGTCTGGGTTTGTTCGTCATATTCCTAAAATTCGGCACCAGCATCCTTTCTGCCTCGCTCACCCTTTCCATAATGACACTGCCGGTTATCATCAGCACCACCGAAGAAGCTTTGCGCGGCGTACCCAATTCATTCCGCGTGGTTTCCACGTCGCTGGGTGCCAGCCGTTGGCAAACCGTTTGGCGCATCACCCTGCCCCAGGCACTTCCGGGCATCATCACAGGCATTATCCTGGGTCTGGAGCGTGCAGCAGGCGAAACAGCCCCCATCCTCTTTACAGGGGCTACTTTTTTCTTGCCCATGCTGCCCAAGTCCATTTTTGATGCCACCATGGCATTGCCTTATCACATCTTCGTTATTTCCACCCAGGTACCGGGCATGCCCGTTAAGATCCAGTATGGCACCGTGCTGGTACTGCTCATCTTTGTGCTGGGAATGAACATTATCGCCACCCTCATTCGTTCACGGGCTCGCGCCAGAAAGCAGTGGTAGCCCATGCTCAAATTTGATGTCAAAGACCTCTCCATCCGCTATTCGGATGATAACGAAAGCCTCCGCCATATCAATCTGGGCATTGAAGCCAACGAGATCACGGTGCTGTTTGGTCCAGCAGGCGGTGGAAAATCCACCTTCTTGCGGGTGCTGAATCGCCTCAATGATCTTGCCGACGTAAAGGAAATGTCTGGCGAAGTGATCTTCAATGGCGTCAACATTTTGGATCCAAAAACAGATGTCATTGAGCTGCGCCGCAAAATTGGCATGGTCTTTTCCCGTCCTGTGCCCCTGCCCCTTTCCATTTATGAGAATGTAGCTTATGGTCTTCGTATGGCAGGAGAACACCGTAAATCAAAGCTGGATGATGCAGTTGAAAATGCTCTGCGACAGGCTGTTTTGTGGGATGAAGTGTACGACCGCCTCAACGATTCCGGTTATGCCATCTCAGGCGGTCAGCAACAGCGCTTGTGCCTGGCCCGTGTCCTTTCCCTCGAACCAGAGGTCATCATGCTGGACGAACCTACGTCTGCCCTGGACCCTGTTTCCACTTCCAAGATCGAAAGTCTTCTGGTTGATCTCAAACAGAAGTACACCATCATTTTGGCCCCACATAACGTTCAACAGGCTGCACGTGTGGCAGATTTCGCTGCCTTTTTCTTGATGGGCGAGTTGATAGAATACGCCCCCGGTAAACAGATGTTCATGACCCCACGAGATAAACGCACACAAGACTATATCACCGGTCGGTTTGGATAAAAAATCAGCCCCGCTTTACGCGGGGCTTTGTTTTGCTTATTTCCTATCTTGCATCAACTTCTGCGCCATCAGAGCGCCATCACGGATGGGCTCGTAACCGGTGCAACGGCACAGGTGTTTGTTGAGGGCGTTTTCCATCTCTGCCTGGGTTGCATTGGGGTTGCCTTCCAACAAACCGTAAAGCTCCATGATGATGCCTGGGGTGCAGAAACCGCATTGCACAGCCCCAGATTCAGACAGTGATTTCTGAATGGGGTGTAATTCCATACCCTTGGCAAGACCTTCAATGGTGATCACTTCAGCGCCAGCCACCTTTTTGATGGGAGTATTGCAGCTTTTGGTGGATTTACCATTGATGACCACCACGCATGTACCGCAGGTGGAGTTATCGCAACCGCATTTAGTCCCGGTGAGGTCCAAAACATCGCGTAACACGTTCAGCAGCATCATTTCTGGATCCACGTCCACCGTGGTCTCAGCACCATTCAAAATAAATGTGATCTTTTCTGTCATGGTCTACCTCGCCTTGTTTTCCAATGCTTTTTTCATGATCTCGGGGGTCACCGGGATCTCGCAGAAATCAACACCCACTGCGTCATAGATGGCGTTGAGGATGGAGGGAGCCGGGCCGATAACGGAATGCTCGCCAATGCCACGTGCGCCAAAGGGGCCGATCGAATCGGGGGTTTCCACGAATTCGATATCCATTTCCGGGGTCTCTTTGTAGGTAGGCAGATGATATTTGAAGAAATGCGGGTTGGCCAGACGACCTTCGCTATCAAATTCCATCTTCTCATAGAGGGCAGCACCAATGGCCATCATCACGCCGCCCATCACGGAACCGCGGATCTGTTTGGGGTTAATCACCTGGCCCACATCAAAGGTGGAGGTGAATTTGTCTACGAAGATCTTGCCGGTCTTCTTTTCGATGCGGATCTCGGCAGCCTGGGCGCCGAAGGTGTAAGAAACACCGCAACTGCCCTGACCGTTCTTATCTGGATTGGAATAACGCGGCAGGCGGGCATCTGAGACTGATTGGGCCACTTCGCCAATGGTGATGCCATCTTCGGTGATATAGCCGCGGTTGATATCTGTCACGGCTACGCGAATATCCGGATCGTTGCGCAAGAACACGTATTCGCCATCATATTCCAGATAATCGGGGTCAGTCTTGAGCACCTGGGCGGCTGTGGCTTTGAGCACAGCGATGAGGCGGTCAGCAGCGCGGATGATGGCCCGTCCACCCTGGGTGGTGAACATGGAACCGATGGTCTGCCACTCATAGGGCGAGAACTGGGTATCGATCTCAGTGTAAACGCGGATCTTCTCAGGCGGGATCTTGAGTGCTTCGCCTGCCACCTGGCGGATGACGGTGCGCAAGCCCTGACCTACTTCGGCGCCGGCCATGTTGACGGAGACGGAGCCATCAATGTTCATCTTCATATAGCAGCCCTTGGTGGAGAATGGTGCACCCTTGGGCGATTTCATCACGGTGGCAAAACCGCGGCCATAATAGAAGTTCTCGTCTTCAGCCGGTTTGGGGTGGCCATAGACCTTCTTCTTGACGATCTCGGCGCATTTGGCCAGATCACCGTGGCTCTTCCACATCTTCTCACCAAGGGCGTTGACTTTGCCTTCGCTAAGGAAGTTCATCTCGCGCAATTTCCAGGGGTCCATGTTCAGCTTGCGGGCCAGCATATCCATCATACGCTCGGTGGCAAACTGGCTTTCCTGGTGGCCGTAGCCACGGTAAGCGCCTACAGCAGGAGTATTGGTGTAAACCGTGTATCCGGTGAGGTCACAATGGGCAAACTCATACGGGCCGGTGCAGTTATGCGTGGCTGCCATAGAAACGTTGACGGCTGTATCTGCATAAGCGCCACCAGAATGGATGATCTTGGCGGTAATGGCAACCAACTTGCCATCTTTTTTGGCGCCGATCTTCATCTGCGTGCGGATACCGTGACCAATGAGGGTGGAGGTGAAATCTTCTTTGCGGGTGGCCACCCATTTGACCGGTCGGCCGGGCACAAAGCTGGCGATCCAGGCCACGGTCTGCTCAACGGTGATGTCCGATTTGTAGCCAAAACAGCCGCCAACATCGGGGATGTGCACACGCACATCAGAGACCGGCATGCCATAAGAATGGGCAAGGTCTTCGCGGATGATGAACGGGCAGATGGAGGAGGACCAGGCTTCGATGGTCTTGTCTTCTTTGAACCAGACGATGGAGCCATGGGGTTCAATGGCTGCGCAAGAGCCAAATGGGTAAAGGAATTCGCCTTCCAGCACGATCTCGGCGTCTTTGAAGCCGTCATCCCCTGCGCCTTTGACCAGGTGATAGACGTTGGCAATGTTGGTGCCTTTGACAGGCTTGAGGGTAGGCAGGTGCCAGTAATCGCCGTTCTCTTCATGGATGAGCATGGCGTCTTCTTTCATGGCGTCACGGCCATCCACATAAACGGGCAGCGGTTCGTAGTCCACTTTGATCTTGGCCAGAGCGGCTTCTGCGTGGGCTACCGTGTCTGCAACCACCGCGGCGACAGGTTCGCCAATGTAGCGGACCTTCTCGATCGCCATGGGCACCAGGTCACGGATGTTATCGCCGTAGCGATAGGTGCATCCCTTACCCGTAACCACTTTAACGACACCCGGCATCGATTCAGCTTCTGCGGTATCGATCTTGAGGATCTTCGCATGGGCGTATTCGGGCCGTAAGACGGCGGCATGCAGCATGCCGGGCAGGCGGACATCATCTAAATAGACAGCCTTACCGGTAACTTTGCTGATAGCGTCTGGACGGTTGTAGCTTTTGCCTAGGTACTTGAATTCCATGTTCTCTCCTTGCGCTATGCATAATGTGTTCACATTTGGAGGTGGACGGAAATTCCCCAACCGAAGAGCATGTGGGGAATTCGTCATATTAATTATACGGGGAGAAGGAAATGAGAACAATAACGGAATGTCATGTATTTAGTCACAATTTTTGAGGAATCTGTTGTTTCGTCTTGGAAATATATCAAAAACGATAGAAACGAATAATTATAGATATTATGTTCTATTTGAATTATAAACCCGGTGTCAAGAAGGGGGAAACTACTATGTTGATTTTGCGAAGAGCGGGTCAAAGACAAAAATTTTCTCACTGCCAACGTAGGGGCACGGCGCGCCGTGCCCCTACACAAACAGGGTAGCGACAAATAATGAGGTTCAAGCGGA
>CAZWKK010000062.1:7320-9283 GCA_964634855.1 uncultured Anaerolinea sp. | reverse complement strand
ATCAGGCGGCAGGGATTCCTTGCCGCCTTTGCTTCGGCGTGATAAGATGAAGCAGGAGTCTGATTAGGAACATGGTGGAAATCACAAATCGGGTGGCACGCCTGCGCAGAACATTGGTAATACTCATTCTGGCTACCCTGCCCTGTTATCTGCTGGGTACGATCGTGCTCTTTGTAGCTCGTTCTGCCAGTAACCAGTTAACACCCACCCCCACCAACAACATTTTGGTCATCACAGCCACGCAGATGCCCACCCCCTCCAACCCACCTCCCACAGGTTACCCCACCCCCACTGCCACGGCTACAGCCACCATTACCCCCACCTTTACGGTGACCTTTACCGTAACACCTACCCACACACTGACGCCGACAGAACTCCCCACCCTTACGTTTACAGCCACCGATCTCCCCACAGATACCCCTACCCTGGCACCCCCGGTAGATACTGTGATGCCCTGAGTCGGTGTCAGATCTTATTCATAGAAGCAGCCCAATGGATGATTTTTTACAATTTGTCAAACAACTGATCTCCCTGCCCGGCCTATCAGGATTTGAAACCCCCATTCGTGATGTGATCGCCGAAAAATGGCGGCCGCTGACCGACAAACTAGTGGTGAGCAAACTGGGCAACCTGTATGGCTTCCGCCAGGCCGCCGAAGCGAACCGGCCCACCCTACTTTTGGGCACCCACATGGATGCCATCGGCCTGATGGTCACCTCTGTGGAAGGCGAATTTCTGCATATCACTTCTGTTGGGGGCGTGGATCCGCGCATTCTTCCCGGCCAAAATGTGATGGTACACGGCCGTCGCGACTTGCCCGGTGTGGCTGTATTGTGGCCAGACCGCCTACTGGCGAAAGACCATCAGCACAAAGCGCCGATCTACAAACGCATCCTCATCGACACCGGCCTGACCGCAGAAGAATTAACCGGGCTCGTAGAGGTAGGCGACCTGGTTTCTTTCAATACACAACCCACCGAACTGAGCGGCGAAACCCTCAGCGGGCACAGCCTGGATAACCGCGCCAGCGTGGCTGCCCTCACTCAAGTATTGCAAGACCTGCACGGCCTTGACCTGCCCTGGAACGTGGTGGCTGTGGCAACCACCTGTGAAGAAGTAAACTTTGCCGGATCGATCACCTCAGCATTTGAGTTGGAACCCGATATGAGCGTGGCTATTGACGTCACCTTTGCCAAAGGCCCTGGCTCCACCGATTACCGCACCTTTGACTTGGGTAAGGGCCCTACCATCGGCACCGGCCCTAACATCCACCCCTATCTGGTGAAACAATTCAAGAAACTAGCCGAATCAATGGAAATCCCGTATGCCATTGAAACCATGCCCACCAGTTCCGGCACGGACGGCATGGCCTTTCAGATCAGCCGCAGCGGCCTTCCCAATATGGTCATCGGCATTCCCTTACGCTATATGCACACTCCGGTAGAGGTCATCTCTGCCAAAGACCTGGATTACACCGCCCGTTTGATCAGCGGGTTTGTTAAGAGCCTGGACGAGACCACCCTCAGCGAAGCAGAAAAGGAGATGCTGCTATGACCTTCACTCCTATCAAGATCGCTGAAGACCAGATCCGATTGATCGAAAAACTGAGCAATGCCATCGGGGTTTCCGGAGATGAAGTGGAAATTCGCCGCATCATCTTTGCAGAGCTCAAGGGTATTGCCGATGAGATCAAAGTAGACGCCATGGGCAATGTGCTTGTCTTGCGCAAAGCCAAAAAACAGGCAAATTTGCGTGTGATGCTCGATGCCCACATGGATGAGGTCGGCTTTATGATCGTGGAAGATGAAGGCGACGGCATCTACCGCTTTGACCTGGTGGGCGGCATTGATGAGCGCCAGCTTCCCGGTCAGCCGGTCCTGGTTGGCCGCGAACATCTCCCCGGCGTGATTGGCACCAAAGCCATTCATCTGACCGAAGAAGAAGAGCGCAAATCACCCATCTC
>CAZWKK010000062.1:0-7220 GCA_964634855.1 uncultured Anaerolinea sp. | reverse complement strand
CTGGCCATTGCCGTAGATTCCACCCCGGCCTTTGATCTGCCGCGTGAAGATGGCGAAGAGAACGCTGTGTACAACTGCCGCCTCGGCGATGGCCCTGCCATTTATGTGGTAGATGCCGGTACCATTTCTGACCCACGCCTCATCCACTTTATGGCTGAGACCGGCAGTAAGCACGCTATCCGCTTCCAATATCGCCAATCTGGCGGAGGTGGTACCAATGCCGGCTCCATTTTCAGAGCCCGCGGCGGTATTCCGGTGGTCTCGCTTTCCATCCCTGGCCGTTATGCCCACACCGCCATGCTCATGTCTCGCACGTCTGACTGGCAGGCCGCCCTTGACCTGCTCTGCGCCACCCTGGACGCGCTGACCCCTGATCTTTTAGCCCAACCCCGTCGCTAAGCGGGTGCGGTATACTTAATCAACTTTTGGAGCATGCATGAAAGACTTGATCAAAAAACTGGTCGCTGTTGGATCCCCTTCCGGTTATGAAGGTGCCATTCGCGATTTAATTGTGCAAGAGATTGGATCCGCAGCTGATTCTGTAAAAGTGGATCCGTTGGGGAATCTCATCGTGCGCAAAGGCACCAAAAAGTCGGGCGGCCTGCGCATTTTATTTTCTGCCCACCTGGATGAGGTAGGCCTCATTGCCACTCATATAGATAAACACGGATTCGTGCGTTTCACCGGCCTGGGCGTGATCTATGCCCGTTATTGCCTGGGTGCTCATGTGCGCTTTTTGAACGGCGTGCAGGGCATCATTGGCGCAGATGTACCGGAAGACCCTGCCAAGGCCTTTACCATTGATCAGTTGTTCGTGGATGTAGGCGCCAGCAGCCCGGCCGATTGTCCCATCAAGGTGGGTGATCCGGCAGTCTTTGAACGGCCCGTTATGGAAATCGGTTCCCGTTTCGTTTCCAAGGCGTTGGATGACCGAATCTCCTGCGCAGTGTTGATTGAAGTATTACGCAAGGTTGACCCCGGCAACAATGAATTGGTCTTTGTGTTCTCCACCCAGGAAGAAGTGGGCATCCGCGGTGTCATTTCGGCTACCTATTCGGTAGACCCCGACCTGGGCATTGCCATTGATGTGACCTCGGTGGGCGATACGCCCAAAGCCAAGATGGAAGTAGCTCTTGGCAAAGGCCCTGCCATCAAGATCCGCGACGGTGGCATGATCGCCGATCCGGCCGTGGTTCGTTGGATGCGGCGCGGTGCAGGAGCTGCCGGCATCCCGTATCAGCTTGAGATCCTAGATGTTCTGGCCACTACCGATGCGCGTGCCATTCAGGTCACCCGTGCTGGTGTACCTACTGGCTGTATTTCCATCCCCACCCGCTATATCCACTCCCCCGCAGAAATGGTGGACCTGAACGACGTAGAAAAGGTAAAAGACCTGGTTCTGGCTTTGTTAAGCCAGCCAATTGAGATCAAATGAGTGTAGCTGAAGAACCGCACCTTAAATCGAATAATTTTAAAAGGGGGGTTCGTTCAGCATTCTTACCAGTCACACTGGGGTGTCTGGCGCTTATCAGTTTACTGGCAGGCTGCCAATTACAAGACCTGCTCTTGCCCACCGCCACTTTAACAACCGCGCCTACTGATCTACTGGCAGCCAATTCAACCCCTGAACCTAACGCCACACTGGCAGTAGTTACCCCTTCAGTGGCTCAAACCCAGCTGGTGATCTGGGTACCGCCCCAATTTGACCCAGGTTTGGATACCCAAGCAGCCGCACTGCTTTCTCAGCGGTTGGATGCGTTTGAGTCCATCCACCCGGATGTGACAGTGGAAGTTCGCGTAAAAACCGTAGAGGGTCGCGGTGGCCTTCTAGATTCCCTCTCTGCAGCTTCCAGTGCCGCCCCAAAAGCCTTACCGTCATTGATCTTGCTCTCGTCTGAAGATCTGGAAAATGCAGCGTTAAAAGATATTTTGCTTCCTCTGGATAGCTTTTACAAAAACTTCAACGATCCTGATTGGCTTCCGTATGCCAGTCAACTTTCGCTGGTACAAGACACCCGTTATGGCGTTCCGCTTGCCGGTGACGCACTGGTAATGGCCTACCGTCCTCTGCAATCGCCCTTCCCGCCCACCACCTGGCAGGAGCTGAGTTTGCAAGACCAACCCGTGGCCTTCCCCGCCGCTGATGAAGATGCCCTAACCATTCTTTCCATGTACCTGGCTTCTGGCGGAAAACTTACCGATGCGGCCGGAGCACCCCTTTTACAAAAAAGTGCCCTTTTAAAATCATATGCCATCATCAATGACGGCACACAAACAGGCGTCTTCCCCTTCTGGCTCTCCCAGTTCACCGGATTTGACCAATCTTGGTTGGCTTTCCAAAATCAGCAGGCCGGATATTCGATCAACTGGGTCTCTCAATACCTTGCTGACCGGCCAGACAACACCTCCATCGCCCTGGTACCTAAAATGGGTTCCGTGCAGCTGACCCTGGCCAGAGGATGGTTGTGGTGCATCCCCAGCCAGTACACCAATCAACCCTACAGCGTTGAATTGTTGAATTACCTGTCTGAAAAAGATTTCGTCAACCAGTTGGGCTTTGAAGCTGGCTTTGTTCCGCTGCGTCAAAGCGGCTTGGACGCATGGCAAAACGCACCAGAGGCAGCTGTCATTTCTGAACTGGTTCACAATGCCCAGAATTTACCTCCTGCCAATATCACCCAAAGCTTGAACCCCATTCTGGAATCTTCGCTGGTACAGGTGATCAAAAAGCAGGTATATTATCAGCAGACCGTTGAGGAAGCGGTAAAGAACTTCAACCAATAACCGCGGAGTATATATGCCCGAGACTTCTGAAACCAAACAACGAAATTCTGAGTTACGCTCCAGGATATGGATGATCCTCATCGTGCTGGTCATGATCGCCTTCACCATTTGGGCTAGCGGACCTGTTCCTGATAAGAACGCGCCTCTCTACCCAACACCAACTTCCACCGCACCGGTCATCACCCCCAAAGATGGCACCCCTTTCCCTACCCCTGAGGTGGATATGATCGAAAAGACGCCGACTACCGGGGTGATCTACGGTGCCGTTTTTGTGAGCGTACTTCTGATCGCAGGCGTGTACATCACCATGCGTTCGATCAAAGATTAGGCTTCCAACATCAGTAACGGAACAAACATTTCTTTATAATGCATTCCCCCATGCCGCCCTAACAGGCGGTTTTCTTTTAACGGCCAGTAAAGAAAAGCGTTGTCCAGCGCGATCAGCACCAGATCACCCAATCGCGAGAGGATCTGCGGGTGATACGGCGCAGGTCCGAACAGCCCCATCTTGAGCGCTTCTTCAGAACGCAGCACCAGAAACTTACCTGGCCAGAATTGCTTGATTAGTTCGCGCACCTGTGCTTCCATGTCAGGCCGCAGATATAGGTACGGCATGCGGCTTTCACCGGTGGGCAGGCCGTGCAGACAATCGATCAGGTCCGGGTAGTTTTGCACCACCGAACTCTCGTTCAACCCAGTGATCACCTGGCCATGGTCGGCGGTGAGCAAAACCAGCGTGTCACCATTGCCAGTCCGGCGTAGATGGTCTACCAGGCGCACGATGGATTGTTGGATGCTGCGCAATTCCTGCCTGACGCGAATATCGGTGTAACTGTAAACATGCTGCAGTTCGTCCAGGTCAGCCCAGTAGGCATAGATGAAGCGTTTGCGCTCGTTGCGTTTAGCCGCCAGCTCTTCCAGGGTGATGAACATGTCTTGCAGCCCGCGGAACGGTACAGCAGTGGTATCGGCAAACAGCATGGTTGAGAGTCCAGACCCGCTGATGGATTTATGCTGCATCACAAAGGTGTCTACATCCTGTTGTTTGAGGAAAGGTCCCAGTGTCTCTACCGATAAAAAGGTGCGCGGGTCAAAACCTGTCTGCGCCAGGCTGCCCGGGGCGGATTGGAAGAATGCCGGGGTGTGGGTGATCATATTGGCAGCCAGGTTGTAATCGCGCAGCCACATTTCATAGCCGGTGATGCCGTGCTGGGCAGGCGCTTTACCCGTCCAGAAGCTGGTCAGTGCAGCCGATGTGGTGGCAGGTGTGATGGAGGTAAGTGTGGCCAGGCAGCCGCTGTTTACCAGTGTCTGCCAGCGTTCGTTCTCTTTACAAGCCTGGCGGGAATATTGCTCCAGCAGGTCTAGACCCAGCCCGTCGATGACGATCTGGATGACCTGGCGGTAGGACCGTGGGAACTGGGCGATGATCTGCTCATCCAGCCCAGGGGTTTGCCAGCCCTGCAACCCCAACCAGGCGCAGATCGAGGCCGGCACGTTCATGATAGAAAAACCATCATAGACCGGCACTTGCAGCCCATCAGGCAACTCCAACCCGGCAATACGGGCGGTCTGAAGCTGTTGCTTGAGGGTCTGCGAAATATCAGCCATCAGTCTCCCAGTAAGACCTGCAAATATTGTTGGGTAATGGCGCGGATATCAAAGGCCGCTTCGGCACGCTTACGTGCTGCCAGGCGGTAACGGACGTTGTTCTTCAATACGGTATAGGCCGCATCCACCAGCGGAGGCAGATCGGGTTTGTCCAGCTTCCAGGGGTCGCCGCCGTACTTTACCACCTCGCCGGCGCCATCTGTTACCAGTTGAGGGATGGAGCCGCTATCATAGCCAATGACCGGCAGCCCGCAGGCTAGCGCCTCAATGACGGCGTTGGGGCAGGCCGCATTAATATCAGCCGAAAAGTACACATGCGCAGAGCGGTCAAGATCGGCCACCTCTTCGCGTTTGACCACACCTTTCCAGACCACGTTCAGGTTTTTTTTGGCTACTTCCGCTTTCAGGGCTTCCGGCACGCGGCCCACCACCATCAGTTCAAGAGGTTTGTCCAGGCGGTTCTGCAGGCTCAAGCAAGCCTCTACGGCCACATTGACGCCAAATTCATAGCCGTTGCCCAGGTTGCCCTCTACCAATAACATACGGTAAAAATCACTGGGTGGATGGATGTCAGATTCGGGGGTAAAGGCAGCCAAATTGACGCCGTTGTAGACCACCGAACCGGGTGCGCGCACGGACCCATAGACCCTGTGCCACCAATCCTGCGAGAATTCGCTCTGATAGATGATGGCATCAGCCAGTCGGCTGCGGATGGTCTGTAGAATGCGGTTATTGATCTCTGAACGCAGGAAGTGTTTTAATCCGGTGCGGCGCTGACGGTGGATCCAGTTCATACCATTCAGACGCTGCACAATGCGAACCCCACGGCGTTTGGCGCGTAAGAGTACACCCAGGTGGCGGGTGCCGCCTACGACCAGAATGGTCGAAACAGCCGGATCTTCGGTATCAAAAGTGACCTCGATCCCATTGTTGCGCAGCTCTTCTGAGAGACGCGATTGGAAAGAGGCTGGCCCCCCCAGGCCCAGTTTTCTCGGCATTAAGCAAATGGTTGTCATAGGATTCTTCTGTCTGTCGAGGTGTTCACCTGCCGTGGCAGATGAGTTATTTGTATTCGAGCAATGCCTTCACAATGCGGCCTGCGGCCTGTCCATCACCATACGGGCTGGCAGCATGGGCCATGGCGGCATACGCTTTATCGTCATCCAGCAGATTGGCCGCTTCACTGTAGATGCGGTTGGGGTCGGTCCCTACCAACTTGAGCACGCCAGCCTGCACACCCTCAGGGCGTTCAGTCTTTTCGCGCAGCACCAGGGTGGGCTTGCCCAGACCTGTGGCTTCTTCTTGAATGCCGCCAGAATCGGTGAGCACCAGAGTGGCAGCCTTCATCAGATGCACCATGGGCAAATAGTCTTGTGGAGCCAGCAGATGAATATTGGGGTCGCCATCCAGCAAACGGTGAACGGGCTCCTGAATGTTGGGGTTGAGGTGCACCGGATAGACGATCTGAATAGCACCGTGATAGCGCTCTGAAAGTTTCTTGAGGGCTGCGCAGATGTCTTCGATAGGGGCGCCAAAGTTCTCGCGGCGGTGAGCTGTTACCAGCACCAGTCGGCGGCGTGGATCGCTCAGGCCAAACAGGTTGAGCATCTTCTTTACTTCTGGCGGAGCAGGCCGCTTGGAGATCTGCTGCAGGGCATCAATGGCAGTATTCCCTGTTACCACCACGCGGCGATCTTCCACACCCTCGCGCAGCAAATTTTGCTTGCTCAACTGGGTGGGAGCAAAATGCAGGTCAGCCAGCACGCTGGCAATGCGGCGGTTGATCTCTTCCGGGAAGGGTTGGCGTTTGTCGCCTGTGCGCAGGCCAGCCTCAACGTGCCCCACTTTGATACCGCGGTAAAATGCTGCCAGTGCGGCAGTCATCACCGTGGTGGTATCACCCTGCACCAGCACCCAATCGGGGGCTTCTTTCTCCAACACGGGGTCAATGGCCTGTAAAATATCAGCCGTCAGCCCGCTGAGCGTCTGGTTGGGACGCATCAGGTTAAGATCTATATCAGGGGCGATGGCAAAGATCTGCAGCACCTGGTCCAACATCTCACGGTGCTGAGCGGTGACGCAGACTCTGCTTTCGATCCCGGTACTTTGGGCCAATGCCTGTATCACCGGTGCCATTTTAACGGCCTCGGGGCGGGTGCCAAAGATCGAAAGAACTTTAAGGGCAGACATTATTTGCCTTTGCCCAGTTTGATCACATCAAAGCCGGCATTTTGCCAGGCAGATGCATTCCATCCGTTCACGGTATCCAGCACGTGGGTGGCTTGGGTCAGTTGCTTCACAGCAGCCGGGTCCAACTTCTTGAACTCGTCATGGCCAACAAGAAGAATGATGATCTCGGCGTCTTTCACAGCCTCTTGCAGGGAGTGCGTCATACGCACGTGTTCCACGGCGTAATCAGGTTTGTACGGTTCATAGGCACTTACCTGGGCACCTGCTTTGGCCAGCAAATGGGCTACCTCGATGGCGGGGCTTTCGCGCAGATCGTCCACATTGGCTTTGAAGGCTAACCCCAACACGGCTACGTGTTTACCGGTCAATGAACCGAGATGTTTTTCTACGGTTTTCAACACAAATTCAGGCTGACCATCGTTCACGTTTCGTGCGGTGAGAATGAGCGGGGTCAGATCTGGCGCCGCCTCCACAAAGAACCACGGATCTACGCTGATGCAATGACCGCCCACACCTGGACCCGGGTTAAGGATCTTCACGCGCGGGTGCAGGTTGGCGATCTGAATGGCTTCCCAGACATCCACGCCAAAGCGATCGGCCAGGCGGGAAAACTCATTGGCAATGGCGATGTTCAC
>CAZWKK010000061.1:4761-9290 GCA_964634855.1 uncultured Anaerolinea sp. | reverse complement strand
TGGTCACAGGCGCAACGGGGTTTATTGGCTCTGCCATTATGCGAGAACTGATCAAAGACGGCGAAGAAGTCAGGGTATTGGTTCGCCCCACCAGCAACACGCGCAATATCGATGGCTTTGATGTTGAAAAAGTGGTGGGAGATATCCGCGACGGCGAATCAATGAAAGCGGCCATGAAGGGCTGTGATACCCTCTACTTTACCGCTGCTTACTTCGCTCACTGGGCGCCTAACCCCAAAATGTTATATGAAGTCAATGCTGGCGGTACCAAAGCCACCCTACAGGCAGCCCTGGAAACCGGGATCGAAAAAGTGGTCTACACCAGCACCAACAACGCCATTGGCGCCAGCGGACCCACGCCAGCCAACGAGGAAAAGATCTTCAATTACTGGGAATCTGGCGACCACTACTCCATGTCCAAATACATTGCCGAAAACGAAGCGCGCATCTTCATCACACGCGGAGTGCCGGTGGTCATCGTCAATCCAACGTTGGTGATAGGCGTCAACGATGTAAAGCCCACCCCCTCCGGACAGATGATCATTGATGTAGCACGGCAGAACATGCCAGGTTACATTGATGGTGGGGTGAACCTCATTGATGTGGAAGATGTGGCGAAAGGGCACATTCTGGCCGCGAAGAAAGGTCGGGTGGGCGAACGCTACCTGTTCGGAAACCGCAACATCACCGTGCAAGATTATCTGTTTCTCATTGCCAAGATCGCCGGCGTCAAACCGCCCTCTCTCAAGCTGCCCTACCCGGTGGCGCTGACGTTGGGTCACCTGTTTGAATTTTCCTCCTCCATCACAAAGAAGCCTCCCATGGTTACCGCCAGCGAAGTCCGCATTGGCCGCATGCGAGAATGGTACGACTGCTCCAAAGCGGTGACTGAACTTGGCCTGCCGCAGACGCCGATCGAAGAGACCATCCAGAAGGCGCTTAACT
The DNA here is from genome assembly GCA_964634855.1 of uncultured Anaerolinea sp. Classification (GTDB taxonomy): domain Bacteria; phylum Chloroflexota; class Anaerolineae; order Anaerolineales; family Anaerolineaceae; genus UBA6107. Next base: position 8,345 of record CAZWKK010000061.1, on the reverse strand, counting down.
GGTTCAAGGAAAATGGCTATTTGAAGGGGTGAGGGGGGAAAGAAATTGTGGATGGAAATGGGATAATCTGAGAATAGCTAACAATATGCGGAAAGAATCTATGAAAAAAACTGACTCGAATAATTCCTTGGTTATTTCTGATCACGAAAGTGGAGTTCGTAAAATAATCGCGAACTCATTAGGAAAAAAATACCATTCATTTAAATCTTTAGATGAAGCAAAAGCATTCCCGAATAGTGTCGCAATATTTGAAGGTGATTACGGGGGGCAAATTTATTTAACAATTATGGTAAAGAATATTCTTTGTTCTGAAGACACCTTGAAGAGTCTCCTATTGGAGATTGATTCATTAGAATGGATGGAACCTGAAAGTGCTTTTATTTTTTATGAAGAAGGATTTATTGGACAAGGAATTGCTGGAGGTATGGGCGGAGGTAAAGTAGTTGATGGCCTTTGGGTGCATGAAAGATTAAGAGGGTATCAAGACCAGATCTTTAGTGTTGTGAATGGAGACAGGTCTTCGATTCTTTTAAAATAATTATTTCTGTTTGTAAGTCCCCAAATTGCAGGAGATTTGGTTGTGGTTTTGGGTCAATCACATTTTATAAGACAATTTGTTTCAGTTTCTGTCTTTTGTTCGAGAAAATAGAGAGCCTTCAAATTACTTCTAATTTATGGCTAGAACAAATCTAGCATCATTCTGGAAGAATTCGAAAAGCTCTCTTTATCGACTTTATTAATTTTTCTACTCGATCACTTTGATCTTCGCATCCGCGAGCAGACTCGGTTTACCACTTATTTTGCGAACCAGTTCCTTGAGAGCCCCGACCAATAATAAACCGGGTCCCATTACATTGACGTTCAAGCCAGTTTTGCCATCGGTGGCTGAGGAGGCTAACCAGAGCACTTTTTTGGCTGGTACCTCGGGTGGATTGGACCACAGGCGCATGACGGTATTGAGCGGCTTGACCTTTTCTTCAAAACCAGGGCAAACATCCACCTGTCCGGTCATGTCCGTCTGCACCAGGCCAGGGTTGAAAGCATAAACGCCAACACCGCTCTTCGCATATTCTTTGGCCAGCGCCAGGGTGAAAGAGCGTACCCAGATCTTGCTGGAAGCATATGCATTCTGATAAGGCACAGGCCCATCAGCACCGCGACCCACCAGGTTGATGAGCTTACCTGAATGTTGTTTGACGAGGTACTTCATGGCGGTAATTGAGCCGTAGTAGACGCCAAGGATGTTGGTATTGATCACCTTTACAAAATGCTCCGGGTGAACCAACAAAGTGGAGCCGTAAGGGGCACCTATACCAGCGTTATTGACCCAGATATCGATGCGGCCAAATTGCTGGATGGCAAAATCTGCCAGCGCTTCCACCTGGGGGAGATTGGAGGTGTCACATACAATCCCGGCTGCCTGCGCCCCATTTGCGCGCAATTGGCTCACTGCGTTATCGAGCGTGGATTGAGTTCGCGCCGAAAGTACCACATTAGCGCCTTCAGAGGCAAGCGCAGTAGCGATTCCCAGACCCAGACCGCGGCTTGAACCAGTGATCACGGCAGTTTTTCCGTTAAGAATTCCCATTTTCGCATCCTTGTATGTTTGATAAGAATTTATTTACCAATACCATTGATGAAAATATCAAAGATCATTTTGATCTTTTCATCCGATAATGTTTCAGAAGTCTCGCGTCCGGTCGTCAGGTAGGGGTAGAGAATCCCTAACAATGTCCATGTGGCAAATGCCGGATCTATGGCCCTAAATTCACCCTTTTCGATCCCTCGCTCGAAAATTGCCTGAACTTTCTGAATGAATTTTTGTTGATAAATGCCATAGAAATTGCTTCTGGCAGTTTCACTTAATTGCTTGGATTCCTGGATCTCCAACACGATCACAGCCCGATCATTGGCTGATTGGTTGAGCACGTGCTGGATGAAAAGGTAAATCTCTTCCTGGCATGAAACCTCTTTTGCAAGAATGGCATCAATGCCGGCTTCAATATCATCCAGGTTTTTGCGAAGAATGGCCAGAAAAAGCTCTTCCTTGTCTTTGAAATGGTAATACAGAGCCGGTTTGGTCACGCCAAGGGCTTCTGCGATCTCACGCATAGCCAGGCCGTGATAGCCATGTTCTATGAACAGGCTTTTGGCGGATTCCAGGATCCTCTCTCGCATACCGGTCTCTGTATTCATTCGTAAACCCTTTCTATTCCTTTCGGTTACTCGGCAGGTTGTGCCTGATTGGCAGCGACGGTGCTCATTTCTTGTTCACGGTTCTTCAGGCCAAAGGTGAGCAGCATCATGATTGCAGCAACCACACCGATGACGCGGTAGGCTGAACTGTACCCGGCAACTCCACCTCCAGCAGATGCTGCCACTGCGCCTACCAAAGCGGAACTGGTGAGCTGGCCAATGCTGGTGAAGAGGGCGATCAAACCTTGGGCCGCGGTGCGATCAGCTGCAGATGCTTCGTTGAGCATGATGTAGCGCATAGGCGCACCCAGTAATGAAGACAGACCCAGGCCAATGACGAAACCAGAGGCAATAAAGCCTACCAGATTATCAGTCAACACATGCAGGCTGAGCATGGTCATGCCGATGGCAAGCAACAACGTACCAAAGAACACCATTCGTTTGGAGCCCAGTTTATCCATCAAACGGCCCACGAAGGGAGAGCCGATGGACATGGCCACCACTACTGGCATGATGAGGTAGCTGGCGTTGTGCGTATTCACAGTCGCCGGCATGGCGGCCACGGCCAATGCAGGAATGAAGACCAGGCCAGATTCGCCCAAGCCAGCCCCTGCAGAGAGCACACTGGCCAATTTGGTCTGGCGGCTCTTGAAGAGCTTTAAGTTTAGCACAGGGTCAATGGCCTTACGTTCGATTGCCGGGAAAATAAAGAGTAAGACCAGCCCAAACAGCAGGAACGGCCAGACGTTGAGTGAGATCAGGCTGCCAAAAAAGTCATTGGTATTGATCTGGTTGATGCCGTAGGCAAAGGAGGCTAACAAAGCGCTCAAGCTGAGGATTCCCAACCAGTCAAAGGCTTTTGTCTTCTCTGAGTGCGTATTGGGCAAAAGGCGCATTCCCATGATCACCACCACCAAGGCAATGGGAAGATTGATAAGGAAGAGCCACTGCCAGACGGTAATGGATAGAATGACCCCACCCAGGATTGGCCCAACGATAAATGCCAGACCAAAGACAGCGCCAATGAGGCCCAGAGCACTACCACGTTTTTCTACCGGGAAGGTGTCACCAATAACTGCACTCGCCACCGGGAAAATACCACCTGCAGCGAAGCCTTGCAACGCTCGCCCGAAGAGAAGCATTGCAAAAAGTGTTTGCGGGGCAAAGACGACCACCAGTGATCCGAGAGCGAACAGGGAGACGTCCAGAATGTAAATAGAGCGGCGGCCAAATTTATCGGAGAGCTTGGCCATCAAAGGTGTACCGATCAGATTGAACAGAACATAGATGGTGAAGGTCCAGGGGAGAAGACGATCATTGACGCCAAAATATTTTTGGATCGATGGCAGGGCGGGGGAAACGATGGCGATATCCAACGCTCCCATCAG
>CAZWKK010000061.1:0-4661 GCA_964634855.1 uncultured Anaerolinea sp. | reverse complement strand
GTGAGGGATCGCCCCAAAACATCATGCCATTTAGAAAAATTGTATGTTTTCATATCTACCTTTAAAATTTCTCTGAAAGTTACTGTTTCCAAACTACCAATAAAATTTTGTTGAGGATCACCAGAATGGTATAGATCCAGGCCAAAGTATGTTTCTGGCTCAAGAAGAGAGCAGCTGAACCCAGACCAAGGAGGGTGATCTCCAGAACCAGGTGCAGGGGTGCAGAAACCTGGATTGCCGCCTTTGGTGACACGAATACTCCCCACAGAATGGCTACAACGACCGGTAGACCAATTCCCAACAAAATCTTTAACAAAGTGGTGGGCTGAGATGAAAAGCCCCAGTACCCAAGCGCCGCAAGCAAAGAGAGCTCTAACAAAAACCTGATTCCCGCGTTGATCATTTTTAGTGCTTCCATTTCATTCTCCTTTTTCTACCAATAATCCTTTTAAAAGGCCAGAGACCAATCGGCGAAAGCTTTCATCGCAATCTTCTGGCAAACCAAAACCCCCTGCCACTTCTAGCGAGGCAAAACCGTGCACCATGCTGCGGAAACCTCTCAAACCATGGATGGCGTCTTGCCCGTCCAGCCCAATGGAGCGCATGATCGTCACGCCGATCTGGACGATGCGGTCATCTTCTGCTTTTAACTCTGGATGCTGCGCTGGCTCAAATGCGGAAGATCGTAAAGTAGCCATATAAAGCCCCGGATTGGCTTTGACGTGATCACGGAAGGCCTGAGCAGTGGCGATAAAAAGCGCTTCACCACTCTTACCAATAGCAGCCTCACTCAACCGCTGGGCTAACAGGTGCGAGTTCACCATAGCCAGTTCATTCAGCAGATCTTGCATGCCAGCGATATGATTGTAAAGTGAGGGCGGTTGAATATTTAGCTTAGACGCCAGAGCACTGGTGGTCAACTCGTGGATTCCCTTTTCGTTTACCAGTTCCACCGCGGCTTCTACCACTTTGCTCTTATCCAGACCAGGTCGTTTGTTTTTATTCATTTACGTTGCCACCCAGAGAATGCAAGAATTGTAGAATCGCAGCACCCGTTACCTCCGGCATTTCTGCGTGCGGGTAATGGCCAGCTTCCTGAATGATCTTTTTGCGGGCATTGAGCAGGCCAGAAACACGATCTGCTTCAGCCAATGGGTCTTTAAAATCTGGGTCTTTGCTGCCCATCAGTACCAGAACAGGTTGCCTCACGCTGGAAAGTCGCTCACCTGAAGCTCGTTTCGATGCCTTGAGCATGGCCATCACCGCTTCCATACGGCCGGGCTGAGATAGGTTTTCCTTCAGGTCGTGTGTGTAATCAGTGAAATCTGAAGGCTTACGGGTGGGGTAAAGGGAGGAATAGTAGCGCATCCAGTTACTTGCGCCCCAGGGTCGGGCAAAAAGAATTGAAAGGATGAACACCATAAATGGATCGCTGTCACCATCAACAAAGGGGTCGATCAAGACCAGCGCACGGACAAGCGATCTCTCTTCAGCGGCAGCCCATACTGCTGCACCGCCAGACATGGACGTGCCCAGAAGGATGGCAGGCCCGTTATTGATCTTCTTGATCAAGGCCAGGATGTCGGCGCCGATCGCTGCCACAGAATAGTCGGTCCAGGTTGGGCTAGTTTCACCGTGACCACGAACATCCAGACTGGCTACCTGGTAACCTGCTCTTACAAGTTGGGGAATGAGGAAGCGATATTCTGCACGAATATCGCCTAAAGATGGGGAGCAGACCACCAGTGGACCTTTTCCCTGTAAATCATATGCCAGTGTGCCATTTTCAACCGATAAATACTGAGTCATATCATCCTCCTATAAACTAATTATATTAGTATTATAACTAATTAAATTAGTTTGTCAAGTATCAAGTTCCAAAAATGAAACAATTTACAATAAATCAGTCACAAATTGCTATTTTTCTATTGACTTCAGATTTTGAAAGTGATATAGTATTTCATGTAAACGCTTCCACGGTCAAAGAATCGAGAAGTGTCCACGATCAATGAAATAGTTAGTTAATCGTTGGAATATTGTGGTTATTTTCACATTATTTCACTGTATTTTATTGTAATTCTTTCCAAATATCCGCAAATAGGCAACAAAATAAACGGTAAGTGATCTGAGTAGGTTGAAAAATCAAACGAGGATGTAAACGCTTCCAATGAATAAACGAACTTCAAAAGTTACCATCGTTGATGTTGCGGCTGCCGCTGGTGTTTCCTTTGGTACCGTGTCGCGCGTGATCAACAATGATGTCCATGTAAAGCCTGAAACCCGCACCCGGGTTCAGGAGGCTATGGAGCGATTGAACTTTGTGGCTAACCGCCAGGCACGCAGCCTGGCCGGGGGAAGAAGTAATCTCATCGGCGTCATGGTGCCAGACCTGGGTACTGGCTACATCGGCGAGATCATTCGCGGCATTGATGCTGAATTGTTTGATACCAGTTATGACCTGATGCTATTCACTACCCACCGCGCAGCCGTCAAGGAAGCCAACTATGTGGCCAACCTGGTACAGGATACTGTGGATGGGTTACTTTTGGTTTTGCCTCGTAATCCGGTAGATTACATCGGTACATTGGAAGCTCGCAATTTCCCGTATGTGCTCATTGACCACCAAGGAAATGGCGAAAACTGCCCGGCGGTTGGGGCAACAAACTGGCAAGGTGCCTATAACGCTACGGACTACGCCATCAAATTGGGGCATACTGATATCGGCTTTATTACAGGCTGGCTAGATCTCGGCGCGGCTGTTGAGCGTCTGGAGGGGTACAAGGCTGCCCTACGTTACCATCACATTCCCATTCGATCCGAATTGATCTATGAAGGTACTTTCGATCAATTAGATGGTTATACCGGAGCAAACCACTTCCTGGATCTGAACAATCCTCCCACAATGATCTTCGCGGCCAATGATGTGATGGCCATGGCGGCCATGGATGCAGCCCGCCAACGTGGTTTACATATTCCTGAAGATATATCGATCATGGGTTTCGATGATATCCCGCAGTCTTCATTAATAAGACCTGCGCTGACCACCGTGCGCCAACCCCTGGAACAAATGGGGCGTACGGCTACTCAAATGTTGCTAGAAATTCTCAACAATCCGGAAAAGAAACCGAACCGGATCTCATTGCCCACAGAGTTGATCGTTCGCGATTCGACTGCTAAACCAAAAGACAGGCCCGGATAGCGCCTAGCCATACCGTTCCTGTCCTTTGTCTGTGGAGCCCCTCGCAGGTATGAAAGGAGGTCCAACAACTGAATTATAACCGAACTCTTCTGACGCTTTTGAGTATGCGAACAAAGTTTCAACATTAATCGAAAAGGGAGAAGAAAATGAATCGGAAATTTATGTTTGTCCTGAGCCTCGTGCTCGTTTTGTCTTTCGTTCTGGCTGCCTGTGCCACTCCTACGGCTGCACCTGCCACTGAAGCACCTGCGACCGAAGCCCCCACTTCAGCTCCTGCTGAAAAAGTAACCATCAATTGGTGGCACATTTCCACCAAAGATCCTGCGCTCGGTGACTGGCAGAAGATGGCCGATGATTACATGGCCGCCCACCCGAATGTAGACATCAAGATCACCGTTCTCGAGAACGAAGCCTTCAAAACCAAACTTGCTACCGTTTTACAATCTGGAGAAGTTCCTGATATCTTCCAGAGCTGGGGCGGCGCTGGTTTGACCGAGCAGGCTCAGGCTGGTTTGTTGAAAGACATCACCGCTGACCTCGAAGCTGATGGTGGCGCTTGGAAAGATTCCTTCGCTCCCGGTGCTTTGAACGTCTTCGCAGTTGATGGCAAATACTATGGTATTCCCTGGGATATGGGCATGGTTTCCGTCTGGTACAACAAAGATCTCTTCGCCAAAGCTGGCATCGAAACCACTCCTGCTACCTGGGAAGAGTTCCTCACCGACGTTCAGAAACTCAAAGACGCTGGCATTACCCCGATCGCCCTTGGTGAAAAAGACACCTGGACTGGTATGCACATCTGGTCTTACCTGGCCACCCGCATTGGTGGCGAAGCCGCCTTCAAAGCCGCTGCTGATGGCACCGGCAAATGGACCGATCAGCCGTTCGTGGAAGCTGGCGTTCAGTTGAAGAGACTCATCGACATGCAGCCGTTCCAGGAAGGCTTCCTTGGCGCAACCCATGATGAAATGCAGGCCACTTTCGGTAACGGTTTGGCTGCCATGGAAATCTGCGGTCAGTGGTCTCCTTCTGTAGAAGCAGCCAACTCCGCTGATGGCAAGGGTGTTGCCAACCTCGGTATGTTCACCTTCCCCGCTGTTGAAGGTGGCGCTGGTGGTGCAATGGATGCAATGGGTGGCGGCAATGGTTTCGCCATTGGCAAAAATGCCTCCCCCGAAGCAATTGACTTCGCCAAGTACCTGACCACTGTTGAGAACCAGACCAAACTCGCTGCAGACGGCGTGAACATCCCCGTTGTCAAAGGCTCTGAAACTGGTATTGTTGATCCCAACATGAAACTCGTGCAGGCTGGTTTCGCTTCTGCTACTTACTTCCAACTGTACTACGATCAGATCCTGCCCAGCGCTGTTGCAGGTGCTGTGAATGATGCTGTTGCCAAGTTGTATGCTGGCACATCCACTCCTGAGCAGGTTGCTGCTGACATTCAGGCAGCCGCTGACGC